>JALEIQ010000170.1 GCA_022769795.1 Clostridiales bacterium | reverse complement strand
GGGTGGGGGCTACGCGCCCCCACACCCTGCGCCTACTCTTTCTGGAAAGAGTAGGCAGAAAGCGGCGGCACGCAGACTTCGGCAAAAACCCCTGAATGCCGGTTTAGGGCGCGGGGACGCACAATCGGCGTATTTTGTGCGGGGGTAGGGCTTGCCTTGGTAAGTTGACTTGAGCGGTGTGCGTCCTAATCCGCGCCCAAAACCGGCGGGGGTTTTTGCCTGCGCTTGCTATTGCCGCTCTTGTGAGTCGCGCTCCGGGTTTAGGAGTTTGGCCTTGCGGGCGCAGGTTGGGGTGGAGGGGCGCTCCGGGTTTTATAGATTCGCCTTGCGAGCGCGGGTTGAGGTGGAGCGACGCTCCGCGCCGCTTCAAGCCCGTCCCAGGAGGCGCAGCCCGCCGCAGGCGGGCCGCCTCCCACCCAAGCCCCTTGGCTGGCGTGCCGCCCAAGCGAGCCGGAGGGCCTTCCGCCCTCCGGCGATCTTATGCGCATTCCCAAACGCTTGCACCCAACCTCTGCGCGCCGTAGGCGCGCAGTCCGGGGGTCCAGGGGGTCACCCCCTGGATGCGAAGCCGATTTTGCGCTGGACTTTGCGGAGGGTTTTGAGGGCCATGCGGTTGGCGATTTCGGCGTTTTCATCCAGGATGGATTGGAGATAGGCTTTGTCCGCCATAAGGCGCTTGTGCTCGGCCTGAAGGGGGGAGAGAGCCTCGATTACGCAATCGCTGACGCGCTCCTTGAGCTTGCCGTAGCCCTGACCGGCCAGCTCCGCGGCGGCCTGATCGGGCGTTTGGTCGTTCAGGGCGGCGATGATGCTCAGCAGGTTACTTACGCCGGGCTTGGCGGCGGGGTCGAAGCGAATTTCGGCGTCGCTGTCGGTAACGGCGCGCTTGACCTTGCGACGGATCACATCCGGCGGGTCGAGCAGGGCGATGTAGGTTTCCTCGGGGTCGGACTTGCTCATCTTGCGGGTGGGCTCAAGCAGGCTCATAATGCGAGCGCCGGTTTTGCCGAAAACGCCGTTGGGAACGGTAAACACATCGCCGTATACGCCGTTGAAGCGCTGGGCGATATCGCGGGTCAATTCCAGGTGCTGCTTCTGATCGTCCCCGATGGGCACAAGGGAGGTTTGGTACAATAGGATATCCGCCGCCATGAGGGTGGGGTAGGTGAAAAGACCGGCGTTGATGTTGTCGGCATGCTTGGCGCATTTGTCCTTGTACTGGGTCATGCGCTGCAATTCACCCATGTAGGTGAAACAGTTGAGAATCCAGGCCAGCTCCGCGTGGCCGCTGACGTGGCTTTGGCAGTAGATGATGTTCTTTTTGGGATCCAGGCCGCTGGCGATGTAGATGCCGGCCAGTTCAAGGCAGCGGCGGCGCAGGGCGGCGGGATCCTGACGGACGGTGATGGCGTGCATATCCACCACGCAGTAAAGGCATTGGTATTCATCCTCCGGGAAGCGGTTGAAGTTGCGCAGAGCGCCGATGTAGTTGCCCAGCGTGAGCGTGCCGGAGGGCTGAATACCGGAGAAAACAATCTTCTTTTGAGCGGGAGCGGCGGGCGTATCCATAAAACATTCCTCCTTGCAGAATGAAAGCATTATAGGGTGAGGGTGAGCACGATGCCCAGGATAATGATCAGATTGCCTATCAGGCGGCGGGGGGTGATCTTCTCTTTCAGAATAAGGAAGCTTAACACCATCACATAGATATAGCCGGAGGCCTCCAGCACGCTTGCCAC
The DNA here is from genome assembly GCA_022769795.1 of Clostridiales bacterium. Taxonomy (GTDB): domain Bacteria; phylum Bacillota; class Clostridia; order Christensenellales; family Aristaeellaceae; genus Limiplasma. Next base: position 6,567 of record JALEIQ010000170.1, on the reverse strand, counting down.
GGTCAAATCCAGCGTGCGCAGGGCTACGACGTTTAGAAGCATGCAGCCAAAGAACAGGGCGTAGGCCAGAATGACCGGCGCGTTCAAATAGGTGCGGACGCCCGTATACTTGGGCTGATCCGCCGCCTTTTTGAGGATAAGCTGGCTTATGGCCGATAAAAGCGGGGTGATGAGGTAGATGAGAACGCCGCTAGTCATGATCGGTCACCACGAGCAAAACTCCGGCGAGCACCACCGCGATGCCCAGCGCCTTTCCCCAGGTGAGGCTTTCGCCAAAGAAAAGCAGGCCAAAGAGCGCCGTCCATAGCGTGCACACGCCCTTGTTGGCGTATGCAAAGCTTAGCGGCATCCGCTTAAGCGTTTGCTGCCATAGGATGGAATATACCAGCAGCGTGAACGCCTCCAGGGCAAGGAATACCAGTGTGGGGAGCGCCTCGCCGCCAGCCATGCGCAGCCCGGCCAGTTTGGCGAATACGCTGACCACCGAATATAGAAGCAGCGTCAGGTGCAGCAGGAGCATGCTGCGCATAGTTGCTTTGCTCAAAAGCATTCTTCCTTTCAGGGCCGCCCCTGGGCAAGACGGCGTAAGGCCCCCAGCACGGGGCTGTCGCCCAGGGCGCATTTTTGGGCCGGACGCAGCGCATAGCGGAAGGGGGACTCGGTAAAATCAATGAGGCCAAGCTGGGAAAAGGCGTTAAGCCCGGCGCGGGCCTGCACGCCGGTAAGCTGTACCGCGTCCGCCAGCTGCCCAAGGCTTCTAAAAACCCCGCCGCGCAGGGCTTTGTACACCACGCGGTAGCTTGCGTCGCCCGCGTCGATGGCGCTGGCCAGAGCGCGCAGGGAGGCCGTTTGCGGAAGCACGCATACCTGCGCCTGCGGCAGACGCGCCCGCCAGAGCTCCGCCTCGCCGGGCAGCGCCTCGCCATCCAGCAGCCAAACGTGCCGCCAGTGCCCGCAGCATAGCGAAAGCACAGGTGCGGTAAGCAGCGTGGCAAAGCCGCGCGGATCGTCCGGGGCATGGGCGCATACGTCCATATCGCCAAGGTTGAGCGCGCGAAGGGCCGTTTCATGCGTGCGGGAAACGAGCAGATGTCCGCGCGGAAAGCCCGTGAGCGCCGCGCGCAGAGAATCCCAATCGCCTTCCTGTATTAGTTCTGTATCCGGCGCGGCATTTCCTGCCTGGATGGCAAACGCGTCCAGCAGGGCGTTGAGAAGCGCTTCCTGCTCCGCGACGCCATCCGGGAGGTGTAGCGCTTCAGCCCGCGAGGCCACTACGGGCGTGATCGCCTTGATTTCCAGCTGTAGGCTGGTAACGCCGCGGAAGGTGTTGCGGCCCAAGCTGAACACAGCGTCCACAGCGTCGGGCATGGAGGCCGCCAGGCGGCCCATGGAAAAAGCGATGCCGCCCATCATGCGCGAGCCCTGCCGAAGCGTGAGCTTGAGGTGCGCGCCGTCCGCGCCCACGGCGCGGCGCTCCTCGGGGTGCAGACCGCGCGCGAGAAACAGGGGCGCGGGATTGCCGCAGCCAAAGGGGGCCATGAGGGTAAGCTCGTCCAAAAGCGCGTCGGTGCAGCTATCCAAGGTGATCTCGTCATCGTATTCCTGCGCCGGTATGAAGCAGCTTTCGTCCGCTTGCGCCACGGCGGCTTGCAGGCCTGCGTAGAAAGCCTCGTAGTTCTCCGCGGGCAGGGTTACGCCCGCCGCCTGCTCGTGCCCGCCGTAGCGCAAAAGCAGGCTGTCGCAGGCCTTGAGGCAGTTGTGGATGTGTACGCCGGGCACGCTGCGCAGGCTGCCATGCAGCAGGCCGTCGGATTCGCTCAATACGCAGGTGGGGCAGGAATACTTCTGGCATAGCCGCCCCGCCGCCAGGCCGATAACGCCCACGTGCCAGTCCTTGCCGCGCACGATCAGCACGCGGTCGCGGATGAAATCATGCTGAGCGGCTTTTTCTTCCGCAGCCCGCACAAGGCTGTTCTCGGCGGTTTTGCGCTCGGTGTTGAGCCTGTCCAGCTCGTCCGCAAGGCGATCCGCCTCGGCGGGATCCTGGGTCAGCATCAGGCGCACGCCCTTGCCCGCGTCATCCAGGCGGCCCGCGGCGTTCAGGCGCGGGCCCAGCCGGTAGCCCAGCGCCGCGCTGTCCAGAGGCGAAGGCTCGCCGCTTACACGCATGAGGGCGCGCATGCCCTCGCGCCTGCGGCTTTCAATCACCTTGAGGCCCAGGGATACCAGCACGCGGTTTTCGTCCGCCAGAGGCACGATGTCCGCCACGGTGGCAAGCGCGGCCAAATCCAGGTACTCCAGGCAGCTTTCCGTGCCCAGCAGCGCCTGCGCCAGCTTGAAGGCAACGCCCGTGCCGCATAGCTTGCGGAAGGGGTAATCGCCCAGAAGCGGGTTCATCACCGCGTCGGCGGGGCTTTCGGAAAGCCCCAGGCCATGGTGGTCGGTTACGATCACAAGCATGCCCAGGCTTTGGGCCAGGCGCACCTCCTCGTGGTTGGTGATGCCCAAATCCACGGTGACCAGCACACGATAGTCCTTTGCCAAACGGGTAACGGCCTGCGCGTTTAGGCCATAGCCTTCGGCGCGCAGCGGGGTATAGGGCTGCGCGTCAACGCCATAGCGCCTGAGCGCCTGGGTGAGCAGCGCGCAGGCGCACACGCCGTCCACATCGTAATCGCCGTAAACCACGGTGGGCAGGCGCTCCTCCTTGGCGCGCGCAAGGATGGCCAGCGCCTTCCGCATGCCATGCATGCGCATGGGGTCGTGCAGCTGGCGGATATCCGGGTGCAAAAAGGCGTCGGCCTGCGCCGCGTCGTAAATGCCGCGGGCGTATAAAAGCCGCGCCGTCACCCCGGCGTAGGGGCGCAGCGCGGCGGCGGCGCGCCCGTCCAGCGGGCGCGCGTTTCTTGCAAGGTAACGAAGCAATGAGGGAACCTCCTCCTGAGAGGGACGCTGTCAGTCCTTCTTTTCCTCGTGGTACTCCTGCTCGGTGTTCACGTTCCACACGTTGGACTTGTCGCTTACGCCCTTGACCAGGTTATCCACCGCCTCGAAGGCCGTAACCATGGAATGATCCATGTTGTTGTAGCGGTGCTGGCCGTTGCGGCCCACGCAATACAGGTTGTCAAAGCCGTTGAGGTAGGCGACCACCTTATCGATATCGTCGTAGGTGTCAAAGTAGGCGGGATAGGCCTTCTGAACGCGCTCGCGGTGGCTCATGCGCACATGCTCCGGGCTGTCGATCACGCCCATGGTGCAAAGCTCCTTGGCGGCAAAGCGCACGCATTCCTCCTCGCTCATGTTCCAGAAGCTGTCGCCCTCGTCGCAGAAATATTCCAGGCCGATCCATACGGTATGCTCGGGATCCTCCACCATATAGGGCGACCAGTTGTTGAAAATCTGGATGCGGCCCAGCTTGACATTGGTATCCTGCACGTAAATCCAGCAATCGGGCACGATGTTGCCAAGCGTTTTATGGGAGGTTTCATTCTTCAGGTTCAGGCGGTCCACCAGCAGGCCCACGGTTACATAATCGCGGTAGGGCAGCCCCGCGGCCACGCGGGCCACATCCTCGGGCACGTCGTTCATGCCGCCCACCAGATCCTTTATGGGCATGGAGGAGAAGAACACATCGCCCTCTACGGTGTGCTCGCCCTGAGCGTCGCGGTAGCGCAGGCTTTTCACCCTGCCGTCCCCGGTGGTGAGGCCGAGGGTTTCCGCCCCCTTGAGAATGTGCCCGCCGCGCTTTTCAATTTCGTCGGCGACGGTTTCCCACAACTGGCCGGGGCCCAGCTTGGGATAGCGGAATTCCTCAATGAGGGAGGTCTGCACATTTTTCTGGCGCTGCGCCTTGGTAAGGAACACCTTGGAGAACATATCCTTGAGAATGCCGAAGATGCTCAGCTCCTTGGTGCGCTGCTTGCCCCAGCTCGCGTCAATCTCGCGGGGATGGCGGCCCCACAGCTTTTCGGTATAGCCCTCAAAGAACATGCTGTACAGCTTTTTGCCAAAGCTGTTGATGTAGTAATTTTCCAGGTTGTCGTTGGGCCGCTTATGCAGCGTGGCGGCAAGAAAGCTGAAGCCCACCTTGAGGGTGGTGCCAACGCCCATGGTTTTGAGCGTTTCCATCTTCAGGCTGATGGGATAGTCAAAAAAATGCTTGTTATAATAGATGCGGCTTACGCGGGTGCGCGTAAGCATAACGCGATCCTCCTTTTCGGGATCGGGGCCGCCGGGGGTAAGGGTCACGCTGCGGCCAAGCGCTTTATCGTCATAGGCTGGCGCGCCCTGCAGGGGCATTATATCCGCCCACCAATCCATCACGCGCTGATCCTTGCTGAAAAAGCGATGACCGCCCAAATCCATGCGGTTGCCCTGATAGCGTACCGTTTGGGAAATGCCGCCGATCGCCTGACTTTTTTCAAGAATCGTCACGTCGTAGCCGTGCTTGAGAAGCTCGTAGGCGGCGGTCAGACCAGCCGGGCCCGCGCCGATAATGTACGCCTTTTGCATATGTGCTTTCTCCTTGCCTATTGTATGGGATAGGGTAAAGTATTAAGCTGCGTTAGCCATACCGGCCTTTTCCATCGGAAAATAGTATACCCTGTTTTGCGCCGGTTGGCAAGTGCGAGGGAGGAAAGGGCGGTTTTTACAGGAAGGAAACCGAAAAAGGATAGACAATATCTGCGTTAAGATGATAAACTTGTAACTGTCACTGCTTTTTCATAGAAGGAGAGATTACACCCGATGATTTTTTGCAGGCTTGCGGTACTGGCGCTATCGTTCTATGGCTTCGCGCGCTATGCGATGCGGCGGCTTCGGCTTGGAACGGAGGAGGCCATCCCGTTTACGGCGGTTTGTATTGCGGTGGGTTTGACGCTGGCCGGTATGCTCAACCTGCTCAGGGAGGCGGCGATTGCTGCGTATGCCGCCGGGCTGGCGCTCGCGGCGGATTCGCTCGTGCGAAGAAAGGAGCCGCTTCGCCCGTTCGCGGGCCCGGCGTTTTGGTTCCTGCTCGCTGGCGGCGCGGCCCTTGCGTGGCTTTTGCATGGCGCGCGCTTTACGCAGTACGACGACTTTAGCCATTGGGCGCTGATTGCGCGTACCCTGCTGGAAAACGACGCGCTGCCGACGTTTCGTGATGTGGATATCAGCTTTCAGAACTATCCGCCGGGAAGCGCGTGCTGGGTGTATTTTCTATGCCGCTTTGCGGGAGGCGGCGAGGGCATGATGCTGTTTGCGCAGGCAACGCTTATGCTTGCCTGCCTGCTGCCCCTGTTTGGGCTGAACCGCAAGCGCCCCGCGGTTGGGGCCGCGGTGGCGGGCGGGCTGGCCGCGTTTGTGTTTTTGGGCGGGGAAACGCTGATAGGCTCGCTGTACGTGGATCAGCTGCTGCCGTTGGTGGCGGCAGCCGGAGCCGTTGCGGCGGCAACGCATGCGGACGAGCCGGAAAGGGCGGCCCTCCTGACGGCGCCGTTTGCCATCTATACCTATCTGGTCAAAAACAGCGGCCTGCTGTTTTCCGCGCTGCTGGGGCTTATGCTGGTATGCGCCGCCCTGCGCGCAAGGCGGCGAAGCGGCGCGTTAAGCAGGCGGCAATGGCGCGCGGTGGGGACGGCATGCGCCGCGCCGTTTTGCGTGTGGTATTTGTGGAACAGGCATACCACTATGGTTTTTCAAAATGCGTCCGCCACAAAGCACGCGATGCGCCCCGGGCAGCTTATGGCGGTGTTCCAGGCGAAAACCGCCGAAGATATTCGCCTGGTGACCGGCAATTTCCTTGCGGCATTGCAAAAGGAGGCCTGGATTCCGCTGCTTTGCCTGGCTTTGATGGGCCTCTGCCTGGGCGCGGCGGCGCTTTTTGAAAAACGGGCGGACAAGCGCATTCTGGCGATCATGGCTGCGAGCGCGGCGGTTTACCTGATTTACCAGACAGGCATGCTGGCAATGTACCTGTTTTCGATGCCCGTGAGCGAGGCGATTCATCTGGCCAGCCTCTCGCGCTATAACAGCACGGCCCTTGTGTTGATAGCCTATGCGGCGGCGGCCTGCATGCAGCTTTTCTACGGCGGGCTGGGGGAACGGCCGCGCACGCGAAAAAGGGCGCTGTGCGCGGGCGTCGCGGCGCTTTGGGGCGCGCTTGTGCTGTGGCAGGCGGGCGTGCCAAACCATAGCGCGCTCGCGCTGCGGCAGGACTACCCCAATACCCAGCGCGCAAAGATTCAGGAAATGATACGAACCTATCAGATTCCCGGCGGTCAGCGTTACATTCTGCTGGGAATGCTGGATGGCGGCATGGCCTACAACCTGTTCCAATATGAGCTGCGTCCCCAAATGCTTTCGCTGAACCTGGAGGACTGGGAGCGGGCCGACGCTGTGATTATCTACGCCCCTAAGCCCCTGGAGATGGTTTATTTGGAAGAAACGGTGCGCCCAGATAGGGTGCTATCGAAAGTAGAAATATGAAGCTACCTTCCACAATCATGGGAGAGTCAACCTGCCTTATCGGAGACCGAAAGGAAACCGGGAGTGTAGCATGGCAGGAAAGCGGTAAGTTGCCCAAAGGCT
>JALEIQ010000165.1 GCA_022769795.1 Clostridiales bacterium | reverse complement strand
TCCTTTGTAAGCATCCTGCTCAATGCCATCAAGTAAGGCATTATAAAGGAAGGCAGAATCGATGAGCGTACAGTCATTGGATATTATTTCCGTAAACATATGGCAGATCCTCATTTCTCTTGCCAACCTGCTTATCATGTTCCTGATTTTGAAGCGTTTCCTGTTTAAGCCTGTACAAAAGGTGGTTCGGGAGCGCGAGGAGCAGGTTACCAAAATCTATGGCGACGCCGAGCAAAGCCGCAGCGCCGCCATGGGTATGAAGCAGGAGTACGAGGCCCGCCTGGCCACCGCCCGCGAAGAAGCCGACGGTCTGGTTCGCAACGCCGTGCAAACTGCGCAGCGCAAGGGCGATCAGATTGTAAGCGAGGCTTCCGCGCAGGCCAGCCGCCTCAAGCAGAAGGCCGAGGAGGAAATCGCCATGGAGCGCAGGCAGATGCTTGCGGACGTGCGTGGCGAGCTTTCCGATATTGCGGTAAGCATCGCTTCCAAGGTTGTCGAACGTGAAATCCAGCCAAAGGATCATGAGGCCTTTGTGGATGAATTCATCAAGAACGTTGGTGAGCAAGCATGACCGAGCTGGCCAGAGAGTATGGCGACGGCCTGTATGCCTTGGCCGACGAGGAAAACCTCACCGCCGAGGTTTTGGAGCAGATGCAGGCGCTGAAGGCCTGCTTCCGTGAACAGCCGGATTTTTTGCGCCTGCTATCCAACATGTCCTTAAGCAAGGACGAACGGGTGCAAATCCTGGATAGCGCTTTGCGCAGCCAGGTACACCCCTATGTGCTGAACTTTTTGAAAATCCTCTGTGAGCGCGGCGCTCTTTCGGAATACGAGGGCTGCGTTGCCGCCTATACCGCGCTTTACAACCAGGCGCACGGCATTACGGAGGCCAGCGTTACAACCGCCGCGCCGCTTGGAAAGGATCAGCGCAAGCGCTTGGTGGAAAAGCTGTCCGCCATGACGGGCCGCACAGTTGTGCTGTCCGAAAAGGTAGACCCCTCAGTGCTTGGCGGCGTATTGCTGGAAATGAACGGCAAGCGTTACGACAACACCGTGCGCCGCCGCCTGGACGGCATCCGCAGCGCCATGGCCGGCGAGGCGTAAGCCGCCGCCTCATCTACTGAAAGCTGGTGATACGATTATGCAGTTGAAACCCGAGGAGATTTCCAAGCTCATTAAAGAGCAAATTAAGCATTACGAAAACAAGATCACCCAGAGCGACACCGGCACCATCGTCATGATTGGCGATGGCATTGCGCACGTATCCGGCCTGGATCACTGCATGGCGAACGAACTGGTGCGTTTCCCCAACGGCGCATACGGCATGGCCCTCAACCTGGAGGAGAACTCCGTGGCCATCGTGCTTTTGGGCGATGACGACGGCGTGAAGGAAGGCGACGTGGTGGAGCGCACGGGCCAGGTTGTGTCCGTGCCCGTAGGCGAGGGCCTCATTGGCCGCGTGGTCAATTCCCTGGGCCAGCCCGTGGATGGCAAGGGCGATGTGGTGGCCGCGGAGCGCCGCCCCATCGAGCGTCCTGCGCCTGGCATTATCCAGCGCAAGAGCGTCAGCGTGCCGCTGCAAACGGGCATCAAGGCTATTGACAGCATGATTCCCATTGGTCGCGGCCAGCGCGAGCTCATCATCGGTGACCGCCAGACCGGTAAAACCGTTATCGCCCTGGATACCATCATCAACCAAAAGGGCAAGGACGTTATCTGCATCTATGTGGCCATCGGCCAGAAGTGCTCTACCGTGGCCCAGCTGGTGGATACGCTTTCCGCCGCCGGGGCGATGGATTACACCATCGTTGTAAGCTCCACGGCTTCCGAGCTGGCCCCCCTGCAGTATATCGCCCCCTATTCCGGGTGCGCAATGGCCGAGTATTTCATGGATCAGGGCAAGGACGTGCTCATCATCTACGATGACCTGTCCAAGCACGCGGTGGCCTGCCGCGCCCTGTCCCTGCTGATTCGCCGTCCGCCGGGACGCGAGGCCTATCCGGGCGACGTTTTCTACCTGCACAGCCGTCTGCTGGAGCGCTCCGCGCGCGTGGATCCCGCCTATGGCGGCGGCTCCATTACCGCGCTGCCCATCATTGAAACCCAGGCGGGCGACGTTTCCGCCTACATCCCAACCAATGTTATCTCCATCACCGACGGCCAGATCTTCCTGGAAACCGAGCTGTTCCACTCCGGCATTATGCCCGCCGTGAACCCCGGTATTTCCGTAAGCCGCGTGGGCGGCAACGCCCAGATCAAGGCGATGAAGAAGGTCGCTGGCAGCCTCAAGCTGCTCTATAGCCAGTACCGCGAGTTGCAGGGCTTCGCCCAGTTCGGCTCCGACCTGGACGCCGATACCAAGGCGCGTCTGGCCCAGGGCCAGCGCATCGTGGAGGTGCTTAAGCAAAACCGCAACCACCCCATCGCCGTGGAGGATCAGGTGTGCATCTTCTATGCCGTCACCCATGACTTCCTCAAGGACGTGGAGGTAAGCGACGTAGCAGAGTACGAAAGCGGCCTGTACGAGCGTATGGCCGCGCAGCACACCGACGTGCTGGACGCCATCCGCACCACGGGCGACTTGAGCAAGGAAACCGAGGCTTCGCTGAAGCAGGCTTTGGAAGCCTACACGCGCGATTTTCTCAAAGCCAAGTAAGTAAGGAGGATTCGCCATGGCCGGAGCGTCCATGAAAGACATCAAGCTTCGCATCAAAAGCGTGGAAAGCACCATGCAGATTACCAAGGCGATGCAGCTTGTGGCGACCTCCAAACTGCGCCGTGCCAAGGAGCGCATGGATAGCAGCAAGCCCTACACCAAAATCGCGCAGGCGGCTATGGCTGCCGCCGTGGCGCGCTGTGAGGATACAACGATTCCCTTCGTTTCTCCGCGCGAGGTGCATAAGCGCTGTTACGTGCTTATCGCAGGCGACCGCGGCCTGGCTGGCGGGTATAACGCCAACGTGTTTAAGGCGGTTGCCGCGCACAGCGAAGGCATGGAGGCGTGCGCGCTGCCACTTGGCCGGAAGGCCATCGAGCGCTGCCGCCGCCTGGGCTTTGATATTCTCACCAGCGAATACCCGCGCGTGGAGGGCATGACCGTAGGCGCCTGCTATAAGCTGGCCCAGCTACTGATTGAGGGATATCAGGAGGGCCGCTTCGACGAGGTATGGCTGGTGTACACCTCCTTCCGTTCCATGATGAGCCAGGAGGTTTGCACCGATAGGCTTTTGCCGTTGGAAAAGGCGGAAGCATCCGCGCAAAGCGCCCCCGTTGCCACGGTATATGAGCTGCCCGCCGAGGAAACCATCGCCCGCGTCATGCCGGACTTTTTGGCAGGCCGCCTCTACAGCGCCCTGTGCGACTCCTACGCAAGCGAGGTTGCCGCACGCCGCACCGCGATGGATTCCGCCACCAAGAACGCCGGAGAGATGATCGGCGATCTCAGGCTGAAATACAACCGTGCCCGGCAGGGCGCCATCACCCAGGAGATTACGGAGATCGTGGCCGGCGCCGAGCAATAAGGCGTCGGGAAAGGAGTTAAACCGCTGTGAGCACACAAAACATTGGCAAGGTGATTCAGGTCATCGGCCCCGTTTTGGATATCCGCTTCCAGGACGGCCATTTGCCTGAGCTGCTTTCCGCCATTGAAATTCAAAACGACGATAAAAAAATCGTTGCCGAGGTGGCGCAGCATGTG
>JALEIQ010000163.1 GCA_022769795.1 Clostridiales bacterium | reverse complement strand
CCTTGCGGTCGCTTCCGCCGGCGTCAAAGCCGATGCGGCAGCCGTCCAGATGGCGGCCAATGGGCGCGGCGGCGTCCTTGCGGGTGGGCGCGTCGGCGGGGGTGACGGCATAGAGCACCTCAAAGGCATGCTCGTATACGTGACCCATAAAGTTTGCGTCAAAGGCGCGCTCGCCGCCCTCGCGATACTGGGCCTTTATGCCCTCATACACGGTTTTGGAGCCCGCAATGGTTACGCGGAAGCCGCCGTATACCCAAAGCATGCTCTTGACCATGCGCTCCACCATGCGCAGGTTGAGCGCGTCGTTTTCGCCGCCTTCGGGCAAAATGCGCATATCATGCGTGGCAACCAGCCCGTCGTTGCGCTCCAGGGCGATACGAAGCTCGGGGCCGTTTTCTGCCTTGGCGCGCTCGCCAAAGGCGCATAGGCTGCGGTAAATGGGCTCAAAGGCTTTGTCCAGAGGTGCGATTACTTTCATGGTTTCCATAGCATCTGCCTCCCAACACTGTTTTTTAGTATGATGTATCGTCACGTATTGCTGTTATTCCTTCGGTTTTTATTATATCGTATTATTAAACGTTTGTCTATCGGTTTTTTCTTGGCCGGATGGGGTAAAACACGGACGGCCCTGATATTCGCTGCGGATAATCCCGTTTATTTCCTCCGGGGATTCCTTGCAGCCGCCAGCAAGCCACATTTTCACAATCGCGTTAAAGCCGCTTTTAAAAAAGGCGATATGGTAGGCGATGTGATGGCTGCCCAAATCGCAGGCTGTCTTGCGCATATCGTACAGTTCAATTTCATGACTGCCGTCATATCCCAATTTGAAGTAGGTGCGGTAGAATAGCTGATTGTCCCTGATATGCTGGAGCAGGCGTAGAAAACTGATGCTGTCAATGCTCTGCGTTTTTTCCGCCTCGTATAGCTTCGCAACCTCCTGGCTCAAATGCTCCCTGATATTGTCGGCAAGATCGTAAACATCGATATAATTCGCATAAAAGGTGCTGCGGTTTAAGCCGCACCCTTTGCAAAGCTCAGAGACGGTTATTTCGCTTAATTCCTTTGTTTGCAGCAGCTCAATAAAGATCCGTTCAATCCGCTCGACCGATTCACGGCGGCGACGGTTGTTTTTTGTGTTTATAGCCTTTCACTCCCGTTTATTCCAACACTTGTGTTGAAATTGATGATTGTTTACCACTCCACGCGATAGTATACTGCATTCATATAAAAACAACAACTGTTGTTTTAATCTTTTTGGAGGTGCGTTTGGCTATGAAGAAAAGCAGCTTTACCGCAATGATATTGGGAACGGTGAGCGCCGTGCTGTTTGCCTTGGGAATGTGTATGGCGCTTGTGCAGGAATGGGGAGCCTTTGGGCCTGGCGTTGCGCTGGGCTGCGTTGGCCTGCTTATGGGGGTAGTTACCCTGGTTGTATGGCGCAAAATGGAGCATAAGGGCCCCATTCGCTTTTCGGGAAAAACGGTTCTCATCATTCTGGTTAGTGTCCTGGGGGCGTTGGGGCTGGGTGTAGGAATGTGCTTTTGCATGGTTTGGAATCAGATGATTCTGGGCGTTGCGATTGGATTGCTTGGGATCGTCGCTCTGCTGTGCCTGATTCCCCTGGTAAAAGGCATAAAGGCATGAAGCTTGGGCGCGGCGCTGCTTGCGGACTTGAGAAGGGCCCGATGGCCAGGCGGCTTGGCGGCGAACAGCGGGAATGGCTTCCCCTGTCCGCTGCCGGGCTTTTGGTAAACCTGCTGTATGCCCTGTACAACGGCGTTGTGGGGATGGCTACGAGAGCGGTGTGGTTCGTGGCAATGGGAGCTTATTACACCATTTTAAGCGTGCTGCGATATTCCGTTGTTCTATGCGGATGGAAGGGCGGGGAGACACCCTGCGCTGATAGGGAGTACTTTGTGATGCGGCTGTCCGGGGCGCTGCTTGCGGCCCTGAGCATGGTGCTGGGCGGCTTCGTATATGCAGAATTGAAGCGGGGTATCGCCATAAGGCACGATACTATTCTAATGATTACCATAGCGACCTACACCTTTTATAAGCTTGCGATGGCATGCGTGCGCGCCGTTAAGCAGCGGAAAAATCCTGCGCCGCTGCTGGCGCTTGTGCGCACGATTGGCTATGCGGATGCAGCCGCCTCGGTGTTAACGATGCAAATGACCATGATTGCTTCTTTTTCACGCAGCGGAAAGGCTCTACCGGTACTCAACGCCATTACGGGGACTGCCGTTTGCCTCTTTATTTTTGCGCTGGGGGTGATAACGGCGCTACGCGGAGTGAAAAGAAAGGATGAATTGCGGATGGCAAAGTCAAAGCTGGTGAAGGCAAATGAAAGGATTGCGGAAAAGGTTGTGGGTATATACAAAACGATTGAGAAAACCGTTGTGGGCGGATACGCCAGGATGGAGAACGCTTTGTGGAGCGCTATCTGACTAAGGAGGACGAAACCGTTGAGGGGGCAAAACAACGGCTGAAGCGCGAACGGGAATGAAGCCCATCCATGTGTCCCCATGCGGTTAACGCCGTGTGGAGGGTGAACATCTTAAAAGGCGAGGAATGTAATAAGCGCCGTTTTCCCAACAGGGAAAGGCGGCGCTTATTGCAAAAACGGCCATAAAGCAAAATGCCAGGCTCCAAAGCCAAGAGCGGCCAACAGGGCTGCCAGGCCAAGCAGAACCCATGGCCAGCGGCGGCGAGAGGGAGCGAGGGCGGATAGGTCATACAGCGGGACACATACCGGCGTTGGCATGGAGGCCGTGGGCACAGCGTCCTCACAGGCTTCGTCGGGCCACTCGGCATCGGTTTCGGCGGTGAAAAGATCCGGGGCGAATAGCTCAAGGCCGTCCAGCGGGTCGGCGGCAGGAGAGGCCTCCGCGACCGCCTGGGGACGCTGCCCGGATATAGGCGTGGCCTGCGGCACAGAGGCGGGCCTGCGCCGCGCCGGGGGCAGGACGGCGGGCCTCAAATAGGGCGAACGCGCCAGAGAGGCGGAGCCCATGGGCACGGCGGGCGGGCGGGCGGACGGCGGCTCCGTTGCGCGCGAAACGCCGCTGCCAGGCCGGACGGCGACGGGAACGATCAGGCTATCCGCGCGCATGGGCCTAAGCAGCGCGGCTCCGCTTTGCGCCCGTACCATCGCTCCTATCCCCTTTCAAAATAAGCTGAGGATAGTATAGCATAAACGAAGCAAAATGAAAAGGAGCGCCCCTTTCGGAGCGCTCCCATTGTATATCCGATTTTTACTCGGCCAGGCTCTTGTACTTGGCGTACTTGGCCATGGCGTCGGCCTCGTTCTTCTCGAACAGGCCCTGAGCCACATCGGGGAACATCTTGGCCAGGGAAGCGTAACGCACCTCGCCCTTGATGAAGTCCTGATAGCCGCCCTGCGGCTCCTTGGAATCCAGGGTGAGGGGGTTCTTGCCCTGCTCGGCCAGGTCGGGATTGTAGCGGTACAGCGTC
>JALEIQ010000152.1 GCA_022769795.1 Clostridiales bacterium | reverse complement strand
GGAGGCGCTGTGGTCAATGGCGAACAGCAGCAGCTTGCGCCAGTTCGCCTCAATCAGCCCCTGGGCCTGCGGCAGCAGGCTTGCGCCATAAAGGCAGCGCTCCATCATATCTTCCAGCTCCATATGCTTGCGCACATAGCGCGGAAAATCCACGGCCATGGCGGTTAGCAGCACGGCCAGGCACAGAATCAGCGCGTACACAACGCCCTCCAGCGGCGCGTTCATCAAAAAACAGATGGAGGCAAACACGGCGGCAAACAGCGCCGTCAGCCCAAGCATAGGCAGGCGGTCGCGCAGGTAATGCCTGAGAACGCCGCCAAGAGGTACTTTTCTCATTCGATAATATAGCCCATACCCTTTCTGGTTTTAATCAGCTCCGGCACGCCAAGAGCCTCCAGCTTGCGGCGCAGGCGCGTCACGTTTACGCTCAGGGTGTTTTCATCCACAAAGGCGTCGCTTTCCCACAAACGCGCCATGAGCGTATCGCGGCTGACGATTTTGCCCTTGCTTTCCATCAGCACGGTAAGGATGCGGTTCTCATTGCGGGTAAGCTCCGTTTTTTGGCCGTGAAACATCACGGCGCCGTCCGCGGTATTCAAAAGCACGTCGCCATGGGTGAGCAGGGCGCTTTGGCCCGCAAAGTCATACGCCCGGCGCAAAAGCGCCTGCACCTTGGCCATAAGCACCGCCAGATCAAACGGCTTGGCGATAAAATCGTCCGCACCCGCGCTTAAAGCCATGAGGATATTCATATTATCATTGGCGGAGGAGATAAACAGGATGGGCGCGGTGCTCACCTTGCGAATTTCGGCGCACCAGTGGTAGCCGTCAAAAAAGGGCAGGGTGATATCCATCAGCACCAGCTGAGGGTCAAACGCGGCAAATTCCCTGAGCACGTTGCTGAAATCCTCCACGCCGCGCGCGTCCAAATTCCAGCGCTGCATATAGGTGCAAAGCGTCTGGGTGATTACGGTATCGTCCTCCACAATCAAAACGCGGTACATAGCAAACCTCCCCGCCTATGATACCACGCCCGGACAAACGCGGCAAGGGGCAGGAATCACACGGCCCGGCGACGAAAGAAAAAGCGTCGGAGGGGTTTGCGCAAGGAGGCGGGCTTTTTGACCAATATCATTGATTACGCTTTATGGCGGGGCGATTTGCCCTGTGTGCTGGTGGGGCTGTGCCCGGTGGATTTTTTGGTGTTTGCGCAGCTGATTCATGCGCCGCTTGAACGCCTGGAGGGTGCGGGGGAGGGCAAGCGCCTGAGCGCGCTAACCGCCGCGGTGTATCCCGAAGCGCCGGGAAAGGACGAAAACGCGCTTGAACATTCGCGCTACGAGCTATGGAACGCCATGAAGGACGGCGCGCGCTTCGGCGATGTAACGCTCAAGCGCTTCACCGCGCACTTTGAGCCTGAGGAAGAAAAGCAGTTTGCCGCCGCGCTGTTTGTAACCGGCGACGGCACGGGCGTTGTGGCCTTTCGCGGCACGGACGCGACCCTTGTTGGCTGGAAGGAGGACTTTAACATGTCCTTTGAAAGCCCGGTGCCCTCGCAGCGGGAGGCGGTGGCCTTTTTGGAGGAGGCGGCGCGCCTTACGGAGGTGCAGTATGTGTGCGGGCATTCCAAGGGCGGCAATCTGGCCATGTACGCCGCCGCAATGTGCGCGCCCCAGGTGCGCGCGGGCCTGAAGGGCGTGTACAGCTTTGACGGCCCCGGCCTGGATGACGCAACCCTGGCGGGCGAGGGCTGGCAGGAGGCGGAGAGCCGCGTGCACTCCTACGTGCCGGAATCCTCCATCATAGGGCTGCTGATGGGCTACCGCGAGGAATATACCATTGTGCGCAGCGACAGCGTAAGCCTGTGGCAGCACAACCCCTATTACTGGCATGTGCTGGGCCCGAACTTTTTGACCGCGCAGGACACCACCCTTTCCAGCCAGTTTGCCAGCCGCACGCTGCATGGCTTCCTGAGCGGCTGCACGCCCGGGCAGCGCCGCGTGCTGGTGGATACGCTGTACAGCGTGCTTTCCGCCAGCGGCGCGCATACGCTCAAGGAGCTGCCGCGCGGCATGGCGGCCCACCTGGACGAGGTGGCGGCCGCGCTGCGCGCCGTGCCCGCCGAGGACCGCCAGGTTGTCGGCGAGCTGCTGGGCGCGCTGGTGGAGGCGGGCGGCGATAGCGCGGGCGCGCTGTGGAAGGGTTGGCTGGGACGGCTGGAACGTGAGGAATAGCGCGAACGCTTTTTCTGAGAACAGGGGTATTGCATTTTGGAAAGAACTATGGTACAATACTTTTCGCTGTGAACGAGTGTGTGACGGTTGCGGCGAAATGGGATTATAGCTCAGTTGGTTAGAGCGCCACGTTGACATCGTGGAGGTCATAGGTTCGAGCCCTACTAATCCCACCAACTAAGTCCTCATGTTTTGATACAAAGCATGAGGACTTCTTTTTGCATTTATAGACTGATAAACCGTCAGAATAAAGGCTATAATTACCAAATATGGGCTGTAGACGCAGGAAGTAGGATACTCGGCATCGTTTTATCAGCTGGAGTTTTCCACTCTCTGGCTCTTTTTAGTCTCCTCATACCCGTTTTTCTGG
>JALEIQ010000124.1 GCA_022769795.1 Clostridiales bacterium | reverse complement strand
CGGCAAAAACAGCCCCTACCGCGACCGCCCCGTGGAGGAAAGCCTGCGCCTGTTTGAGGAAATGAAGGCGGGCAAGCACCCCGAGGGCAGCATGATCCTGCGCATGAAGATCGATATGGCCTCGCCCAACATCAACATGCGCGACCCCGCCATGTACCGCATCCTGTTCAAGGAGCACCACCGCACGGGCAAAACCTGGTGCATCTATCCCATGTACGATTTTGCCCACCCCATCGGGGACGCGTTGGAGGGCATTACCCACAGCCTGTGCTCCCTGGAATACGAGGATCACCGTCCCCTGTACGACTGGGTTGTGGAGCACGCCGCCAATATGCTGCCCTCCCGCCCCCGGCAGATTGAGTTCAGCCGCCTGAACCTGACCCGCACCATTATGAGCAAGCGCTACCTGCGCATGCTGGTGGAGGGCGGCTATGTAACCGGCTGGGACGACCCCCGCATGCCCACGCTGTGCGCCATGCGCCGCCGCGGCTACACGCCGGAAAGCATCCGCGATTTCATCGACCGCATCGGCGTGGCCAAGGCGGACAGCACCGTTGATTTGGCCCTGCTGGAGCACTGCGTGCGCGAGGATCTGGGCGAAAAGGCCCCCCGCGCCATGGCCGTTGTGCGCCCCCTCAAGGTGACTTTGACCAACTGGCCCGAGGACAAGCGGGACGAGCTGGACATGGAAAACCATCCCAACCACCCCGAGATGGGCATGCACAAAACCGTCCTTACCCGCGAAATCTACATTGAGCGCGAGGACTTTATGGAGGAGCCGCCCAAGAAGTATTTCCGCCTCTACCCCGGCAACGAGGTGCGCCTCAAGGGCGCCTACATCATCAAATGCGAGGGCTGCGAGAAGGACGAGAACGGCAATGTGACGGCGGTGCTGTGCACGGTGGACATGAACAGCCGCAACGGCACCGAGGGCGCGAACCGCAAAATCAAGGGCACCCTGCACTGGGTAAGCGCCCAGGACAACATTCCCTTTGAGGCGCGCCTCTACGAGCCCCTCATGATGGACGAGAGCGAGGCCGAGGCAGCCGCCGAAGCCGCCGCTGCCGACGAGGAGGCCAAGGCCGAGGCCGACGGCGAGGCCGCGCCGGTGAGCAGCGCCACGCTGAAAACCGATTTCCTCAAGAAGCTCAACCCCAACAGCCTGGAAACCTGCCGCGGCTATGCCGAGCGCTTCCTGGTCGGCGCCAACGTGGGCGATACCTTCCAGTTCCTGCGCATGGGCTACTTCTGCAAGGATCAGGATTCCACCGCGGAGCTGCCCGTGTTCAACCGCGTGGTTGGGCTCAAGGACAGCTTTGCCAAAAAGGTAAAGTAAAAAAATCGCCGCGCCCCCGCGCGCCGGGCGCAGCCGCATAGGCGGCTGCCCGGACGCGCGGGGGCGCGTTTTTTTCATGGGGCCGGTGGCGGCCCCTAAGCTGTCATACAGGCACGGGATTCCATATTCAATGAAAAAGAGCGGGCTGCGGGGGCATATCATAGCCCCGCAACCCGCCTTTCATTGCGCTATGTTACCCGTGGCTCACACCACGCCCTGGGCCATCATCGCCTCGGCCACCTTGAGGAAGCCAGCGATATTCGCGCCGATCACATAGTTCGTGGGCTTATCGCCATACTCGGCGGCAGCCTCGGCGCACTTTTCAAAGATGCCCTTCATAATGCCCTTGAGCTTCTCGTCCACCCCGGCAAAGGTCCAGCTCAGGCGCATGCTGTTCTGGCTCATTTCCAGCGCGGAGGTAGCCACGCCGCCCGCGTTGGCCGCCTTGCCGGGAGCAAACAGCACGCCGTTTTCCAGGAAAAGCTGGGTGGCCTCCAGGGTGGAGGGCATGTTCGCGCCCTCGCCCACGGCAAAGCAGCCATTGGCAATCAGCGCCTTCGCGCCCTCGGCGTCCAGCTCGTTCTGGGTGGCGCAGGGCAGGGCGATATCGCACTTCACCTTCCAGATGCCCTTGCAGCCCTCGTGATACTCGCTGCCGGGCACGCGCGCGGCGTACTCCTTGATGCGGCCGCGCTCCACCTCTTTGATCTGCTTGATGACGTCCAGGTTCACGCCGTTGGGGTCGTAGATGTACCCGTTGGAGTCGCTCATGGCCACAACCTTGCCGCCCATTTCGGTGATCTTTTCATTGGCATAGATGGCCACGTTGCCGCTGCCGCTTATCACAACGGTCGCGCCCTCGATCTTCCTGCCGTTGGCCTCGACCATGTTCTTTACAAAGTAGCACAGGCCGTAGCCGGTGGCCTGGGTGCGGCCAAGGCTGCCGCCGTAGGTGAGGCCCTTGCCAGTCAATACGCCCTCGTACAGGCCGGTGAGGCGCTTATACTGCCCGTAAAAATAGCCGATTTCGCGCGCGCCCACGCCGATATCACCGGCGGGCACGTCGGTATCCTGGCCGATATGACGGTACAGCTCGGTCATGAAGCTTTGGCAGAAGGCCATCACCTCGCGGTCGCTCTTGCCCTTGGGGTCAAAATCGCTGCCGCCCTTGCCGCCGCCGATGGGCAGGCCGGTGAGGCTGTTCTTGAGCACCTGCTCAAAGCCCAGGAACTTCAAAATGGACAGGTTCACGCTGGGGTGCAGGCGCAGGCCGCCCTTGTAGGGGCCGATGGCGCTGTTGTACTGCACGCGGTAGCCGCGGTTTACCTGGGTTTTGCCCTGGTCGTCCACCCACGGCACGCGGAACAGAATCACGCGCTCCGGCTCCACAAACCGCTCAAGAAGCCCAGCCTTCTCATATTCGGGATGCTTGTCGAACACGGGAGAAATGCTTTCCAGAATTTCGGTGGCGGCCTGAAGGAACTCGCTCTCATGCGCGTTGCGCTTCTTGAGGCCCTCCAGCACGCGGGACGTATACTCGTTCATTGAAAAAACCCCTTTCAAAATGCGCAGTGTGATTCCCTGTTTTTGGCAGTTCGTTTTGCAACGGTATTTATTATAGCACACCCGGCCTGCGCAGAAAATGGGAAACCGTGCGCGAGCGTGGTTTTGTTTTGTATTTTAGCGGCGCGGCCGTTATTCCCGCGTCACCACAGCCCCATCCTCGCCCTGCGACACACGCAGGAACACATCCGCGTGCGCGTCGGCGGCGTCCTGCCGGTCGGTGCAGGTAAGCAGGGTTTGCACGCCCTCGGTGCTGTTGGTAAGCGCGGCCCGGCGTTTCACGTCCAGTTCGCTGAACACATCGTCCAAAAGCAGCGTGGGCGGCTCACCCATTTCGGTTTCAATCAGGCGTATCTCGCCCAGCTTCATGCTCAAAACCGCCGTGCGCAGTTGGCCCTGGCTGCCAAAGGCCCTAAGCTCGCGACCACACAGCAGCATGTCCACATCGTCCCGATGCGGGCCAAAGGCGGTAAACATGCGCCGCATGTCCTCCTCGCGCGTGCGCTTGAGGCCCGCGAGCATATCGCGGTAGGGCGTTTCGGTTTGGCTGAGCGGCCCGGCATAGCGCAGAGCGAAGGTTTCCCCTGGATTTTCGGCAATCGCCGCGTACTGCGCGGCGGCGTTTTGCCCCAACTCCTCCAAAAACCAGCGGCGCGTGTTTACAATGGGCACGCAGGCCGCAGCCAACTGCTCGTCCCAGGTTTCAAGCTGGGCCAAAAAGTCGCTCACGCCAAACAGCTTGTTTTGCTTCAGCAACGCGTTGCGGCTTTCCAGCACGTTCAGATAGATTTTGAGGGCGCGCAAATAGCTTGGGCGAATCTGGCTGAGCTGCATATCCACAAAGCGGCGGCGCGCGGCGGGGCCGTCCCTCACGATGCGGATATCCTCCGGCGAGAACATCACCACCGTGGCGTGGCCCATCATATCGCCGATGCGCTGGGCGGGCTTGCCGTACAAAAGCACCCTCTTTTTGGGCTTTTCCAGCGGATAGAGGCGCACCTCCACCTCATGCCTGCCGTCGATGCGCTGCGTTTCACCATGCACAAGGGCCACGCTTTTGCCCGTGGCAATCATCTCGCGGTCAACAGCGGTGCGGTGGCTGCGGCCCAGGGACAGCAGGTGCATGGCCTCCAGCAGGTGGGTTTTGCCGCTGCCGTTGGGGCCGTAGAGCACCGTAGCGCCGGGGTGGAGGCTCAGCTCCAGGAAGGGGTAGTTCCGGAATTGCTGGATTCTCAGGGAGGTGAAGCGCATGGAGGGAAAACCTCCCTTTCTGGGTTTTTTTGCGAGCTGGCCGCCCGCGGGGGCTTGGGGGCGGGGGGGCTCCTTTTTTGCGGGGTGGCCCCCCGCGGGGCTTTGGTCTGCATTCTTGCGGAAGCGGTTCCGCGGAACAGGGTGGGGGCTACGCACCCCCACACCCTGCGCCTACTCTTTCTGGAAAGAGTAGGCAGAAAGCGGCGGCACGCAGACTCCGGCAAAAACCCCAGAATGCCGGTTTTGGGCGCGGGGACGCACAATCGGCGCTCTTTGTCCGGGAGTTGGGCTTGCCTTGGGGGCTTGACTTATGCGGTGTGCGTCCTGATCCGCGCCCAAAACCGGCGGGGGTTTTTGCCTGCGCTTGCTATTGCCGCTCTTGTGAGTTACGCTCCGGGTTTAGGAGTTTCGCCTTGCGGGCGCGGGTTGGGGTGGAGAGGCGTTTTGGGAAG
>JALEIQ010000096.1 GCA_022769795.1 Clostridiales bacterium | reverse complement strand
AAACAGGGTTCACCTGCGCCTGCGGCGCGGCCGGTGAACCCTGCAAGGAAACCTTGCTACGCAAGGCTTCCGAACCCACCGCACATGTCGCTGGGTTCGGATTACAGTCGGAGGGCTGCGGCCCTCCGACACCTCCCAGGGGTTTATCGACAGTCTGAGGCCGGAGCCCGCGTTGGGCCTCCGGCCATTGGGGCGTTATTCCTCCACCTCGTCCATCAGGGCGAGGTCGGGATCCTCCTCCTCGGGCGTGGCGGAGGGCGCTTCCGCAGCTCCCTTGGCCTCCATGGCGGCAAGGGCTTCCTCGCGCACGATCTTTTCAATCTTGTCCGCCACGTCGGGATGGTCGCGCAGGTACTGGCGCGCGTTCTCGCGGCCCTGGCCGATGCGCTGATCCTCGTAGCTGAACCAGGCGCCGCTCTTGTGGATGATGTCGCGCTCCACGGCCATATCCAGCAGCGAGCCGTACCGGCTGATGCCCTCGCCATAGATGATATCGAACTCGGCCACACGGAAGGGCGGGGCAACCTTGTTTTTGACCACCTTCACCTTGGTGCGGTTGCCGATTACCTCCGTGCCGTTTTTGAGCTGCTCGCCCCGGCGCACGTCCAGGCGCACGCTGGCATAGAACTTCAGCGCGCGGCCGCCCGTGGTGGTTTCGGGGTTGCCGTACATCACGCCCACCTTTTCACGAAGCTGGTTGATGAAAATTGCCACGGCGTTGGTTTTGGAAATCACGCCGGTGAGCTTGCGCAGGGCCTGGCTCATCAACCTGGCTTGCAGGCCGACGAAGCTGTCGCCCATTTCGCCCTCAATTTCGGCCTTGGGAACCAGCGCCGCCACCGAGTCGATTACCACGATATCCACTGCGCCGCTGCGCACCAGGGCTTCGCAAATTTCAAGCGCCTGCTCGCCCGTATCCGGCTGGGAAATGTAAAGATCGTCGATGTTCACGCCCAGCTTTTTGGCGTAAACGGGATCCAGCGCGTGCTCCGCGTCGATAAACGCGGCCACGCCGCCCATCATTTGCTCCTCCGCCACGCAGTGCAGGGCCACGGTGGTTTTGCCGCTGCTTTCCGGGCCGTAAATCTCCACCACGCGCCCGCGCGGCAAGCCGCCCACGCCCAGCGCCATATCCAAATCCAGGCAGCCCGTGGGGATGACCTCCAAATTGGAATCGGCGGCCACGTCGCTGAACTTCATTACGCTGCCCTTGCCGTAGGTTTTGTTCAGCTGCGCCAGGGCGCTTTCCAGCGCCTTCATTTTTTCCTCGCGCAGGTCGTCCTTCCTGCTGCCAATTTCCTTTTTGCCCGTTTCCTTCTTGGCCATGTGTACGCACCTCTTTCGCAGCGCCCTGTAAAAAGGCTGTTCTTAATCGTTTAACGCCGACAGCGCCATTTCCAGCGCCCTTTGGGCGCTTTGCTCCCGCACGCTTTGGCGGCCTCCTGAGAAATGACATTTCTCCACGCGGGTTTCCTTTGCGCTGCTAACGCCGATAAACACCGTGCCAACCGGCGTTTGCGGCGTGCCGCCCGTGGGGCCCGCCACGCCCGTGGCGCTAACGGCGATATCGGTTTTCAGCACGCGGCGCGCGCCCTCGGCCATCTGCCGGGCGCAGGGCTCGCTTACCACGCCCACGCCGTCGATTACGTCGCGGGAAACGCCAAGCACCTCGTGCTTCACGCGCGGGTCGTAGCTTACCACGCCGCCCATGAGCACGGCGCTTGCGCCGCTCACGCCCGCCACGGAGGCGGCAATCATGCCGCCGGTAAGACTTTCCGCCGTGCCAAGGGTTTTTCCGGCCGCCGCGAAGCGCTCCACAACGCGCTCGCTTACCCTTTCAAGCTCCGTCATACATAACCCTCCTCAGCCGCTCAACGCCCGCCGTCCATGAGCACGGCGCGGTTTTTCACAAAATAGTCCAAGCCGCTCCAAAGGGTCATCACCATGGCGGCAATCAGCAAAAGCTCCGGCAAAACGGAGGAACATAGGCCAAACAGCCCGGCTTCGGCCAGCAGATAGGTTACAAGCATGACCATTTGCAGCGTGGTTTTGATTTTGCCAAGCTTGCCCGCGGCAATCACCTGGCCGTGCTCCATGGCCACCAGGCGCAGCCCGTCCACCGCCAGTTCGCGGAACAGCACCACAATGCACGCCCACGCGGGCAGGCTGCCCCGGCCGCACAGCGAAATCATGGTGGAAAGCACGAGCAGCTTGTCCGCCACGGGATCAATAAATTTGCCAAAGTTGGTTACAATGTGGTACCGCCGCGCCATCCAGCCGTCCAGCCAGTCCGTAAAGCAGGCCAGCACGAACAGAACAAGCGCGGCCAACAGCGCCCAGGGCGTGCCGCCGTAAATCAGAGCGGCCACGGCGGCTGCCAGCGCGATGCGCAAAACCGATAAACGGTTGGGCCAGTTCATAGAATCTCTCCTATCAGGTCATAGGGTTCGGCGGCGGTAATGCGGGCCTTCACAAAACAGCCGATATCGCTTTGGGAAGCGCCGCTTAAGCGGATAACGCCGTCCGTTTCGGGCGCTTCGGCGGCGGAACGGGCTTCGGCCACGCCCTCCGCGTTCACGCTCTCCACCAAAACGCGCTCCTCTCCGCCCACGCGCAGAAGGTTCCTTTCCAGCGAGATAGAT
Source organism: Clostridiales bacterium (assembly GCA_022769795.1). Lineage (GTDB taxonomy): Bacteria > Bacillota > Clostridia > Christensenellales > Aristaeellaceae > Limiplasma. The sequence continues at coordinate 2,819 of JALEIQ010000096.1, read as the reverse complement.
TGCTGCTCGGTCATGAGCGTGTCCAAACGGGCCTGCTTGACCTCCTCGGGAATCTGATCCGGCATCGAGGCGGCGGGGGTATCCTCCTCCATGGAATAGGTAAACGCGCCCAGACGGTCAAAGCGGATGTCGCGCACAAAATCCATAAGCCGCTCGAACTGGCGGTCCGTTTCGCCGGGGAAGCCGGTGATAAACGTGGTGCGCAGGGTAAAGCCCATTTCGCGCGCCTTTTTCAAAAACGCGCGGGTTTCTTCAATATCCCCCCGGCGGTTCATGCGCCTGAGCAAATCCGGGTCGGCGTGTTGCAGGGGCAAATCTAGGTAGCGGCAAATGTTGGGCCGGGAGGCCATGGCGGTAAGCAAATCGCCGTCCACCTCGTCGGGATAGCAGTACAAAACGCGCAGCCATTCCACGCCGGGGATATCCGCCGCGCGCTGCATCAGCTCCGGCAAAAGGGAACGCCCCGCCCTGTCGATTCCAAAGCGGGAGGTGTCCTGCGCGACCAATACATGCTCGCGCACGCCGCTGTCCGCCAGGCGGCGAATCTCGGTAAGCACGTCCTGCATATCCCGCGAGCGGAACCCGCCGCGAATCAGCGGAATGGCGCAGTAGGCGCAGCGGTTGTCGCAGCCGTCGGCAATGCGCACATAGGCGGTATAGGGCGCGGTGGTGAGCACGCGTTCGCCCGATAGCACGCCCATATCCTGCGCGCAGTAGCTAGCGCGCTTTCCGCGCAGCGCCTGCTCGATGGCCTGGGGCAGCATGGGGTATTGGCTCACGCCCAACAGCAGGTCGATTTCCGGCAGTTCCTCAAGCAGGGCCTTTTCATAGCGCTGCACAAGGCAGCCGGTGGCTACCAGCAGCTTTAAACGGCCCGTGGTTTTGTACTGCGCAAGCTCCAAAAGCGTATCGATGCTTTCCTGCTTGGCAGGGTCGATAAAGCCGCAGGTATTCACAATCAGGATATCCGCCTCCCGCTCGTTCGCGGTGATGCGATACCCTGCTTTTTCAAGAATATGAAGCATCAGCTCCGTATCCACACGGTTTTTGCTGCACCCCAGAGAAACTACGCCAACGCTGTACAACAGGCGCTCCCCTCCAACTATGCGTAAGTAAGGAGGGACGCGCACACATGTTTGTCACTCCGGCGTTATTTTACCATAGAATCGAAAGAATGAAAAGGGGTGCGAGGCTTCGCACCTCAATCTTTCCTCATGATAAAGCGGGGGACGCCGCTTTGAAAGGCAGCGTCCCCCTGGGTGACAGACGGTTTACTCCTCTATGGGATCCTCAATGTTGGTGATTACCTTGAAGGTGTGGGAATGGCCGCCATCGCACGTGGTTACGGAGTCCAGATAATGAACGTGGCCGCATCCCGCCGGATAGGCGATGGAGGTGCGTCCGCTGTATTCATGACTGTGACCGTCATAGGTGTCGGTGGTGAAGGCCACGTTGTGAACATGGGACTGGCCTACGTCAATCGCGTCGCCGGAAACGGTGGCAAAGCGATGGTTGTGCTCCTCGCAGCCCTCCCCTGCCAGACGCACGCTGCCCTGTACCTCGTGGTTGTGCGTTTCCGCACAGCGGCGGGGCGTGGTTTCCCGCTCGCGGCAGCAATCCGCTTCGCGGGTACACTCGTTCTCACAGCAGCGGCCTTCGCGGACATACTCGTTCTCGCAGCAGCGGCCAGAGCGGGTGTTCTCATTCTCACAGCAGCAGCCTTCGCGGTTGCGCTCGTTCTCACAGCAACGGCCAGAGCGGGTGTTCTCATTCTCACAGCAGCGGCCTTCGCGGTTGCGCTCGTTCTCACAGCAGCGTCCACCGCGCGCCGTTTCGTTGGCACGGCGGCAGCCGCAACGAGTGTTTTCACCCTCGTAATACCCGAGGTTGTCATCCATGTTCATATCGAGAATACGAAAATTTTCCATAATCCACCTCGTCGTTTATTGGCGTCTAAAGCAAATGGACGCCTATTTCATCGTATGTGCAATGAAAGATAAGGTGAAAAGAAAAAGCGGCCCACCCCAACCTCCGCAAAGCCGGCCCGGCGGAAAAAAGCCAGACGGCCCTTTTGCCGTCTGGCGTATTCGCTTATGTGGCGCCATTCCCCACCCAGCAGGCGCAAAGCGCCCCTGCGGCCCCTGTGGGGCCGCAGTCCGGGGTCACCCCCTGCCGCAAAGCCGGGCCGCCCACATGCGGCCCGGCGGAAAAAAGCCAGACGGCCCTTTTGCCGTCTGGCGTATTTGCTTATGTGTCGCCACCCCCGCCACGCAGGCGCGTAGCGCCCCTGCGGCCCCTGTGGGGCCGCAGTCCGGGGGTGCAGGGGGTCACCCCCTGCCTAGCCCCTGCTTTCGCGGAAGTAGGCTAGGCCGAGGCCCAGGGGAGGCTGATCCTCGCGCTTTTTGCGTAGACTGGTCGCAACCAGAACGATGAGGGTTACAAGGTAGGGTAGGGCCTTGAAGATCTCCTGCATGCTGCGGTCAAGCCCGGGAATGTAGAGGTAGAGGATGTAAAGCCCGCCGAATAGGATGGAGCCCCAAATGGCATTCAGCGGCCGCCAGCGCGCAAAGATCACCAGGGCAATGGCCAGCCAGCCGCGGTCGCCAAAGCCGTTGTTTACCCAGGTGCCGCCGGTGTACTCCATCACAAAGTATAATCCGCCCAGGCCGGCCAGCATGCCGCCCGCGAGGGTGGCAAGGTACTTGTATAGGTTCACGTTCACGCCAGCCGCATCGGCGGTGGCGGCGCTCTCGCCAACGGCGCGCAGGTTCAGACCCTTGCGCGTGCGGTAGAGGAACCAGCTTAGGAAAACCGTGACC
>JALEIQ010000067.1 GCA_022769795.1 Clostridiales bacterium | reverse complement strand
TTGGGAGAGAGGAACTTGGTTACGCCCTCGGTGGAGCAGTGCGCGCGATGGCAGGAGCCGAACGCGTCGTCCACATAGCAATCCGCCAAAGAGGCCAGCTCCTTGGAAAACTCCTCGATGTTCTTGGTTTCTTCCTTGCGGAAACGGGTGTTTTGCAGGAGCACCACGTCGCCATCCTTCATGGCGGCAACGGCGGCTTTGGCGTTCTCGCCAACTACGGTATCATCGTTGGCAAACACAACGGGCTTGCCCAGGTACTCGCTCAGGCGCGCGGCGACAGGCGCGAGGGAGAACTTTTCCTCGGGGCCGTTCTTCGGCTTGCCCAGATGGCTGCAAAGAATAACCCTGCCGCCGTCGGCAATCAGCTTTTTGATGGTGGGCAGCGCCGCCACAATGCGCTTATCGTTGGTGATCTTGCCGTCCTTCATGGGTACGTTAAAATCGCAGCGGACAAGGACTTTCTTACCGGACACCTGAATGTCGTCAATCGTCTTTTTAGCCATGCTACACACTCCTTAGCATTGTTCGGTTTCTTTTATTGCAAACCCCAGTTGGGCAGCAAACGGTGTTAGGGGGCTTCCGCGGCGCTCTGCGCCAAAATGGCCTTGGCCGCGCCCTCGTCGGTCACAAGCATCGCATGCTTGCGGTTTTTCATTACGGCGGTGATTGCGTCGGCCTTTTTGGCTCCCGCCGCCACCGCGATCAGCGCGCATTCGGGCTTCAGCGCGCCCAAATCATGCGCGACGGTGGACGCTGAATATACCAGCCTGCCCCTGCGGTCAAAATAGCAGCCGTACGCCTCCGCAACGGCTCCCTTGCGAAGCACCTCCGCTTCCACGGCAGCGGGCAACTGGCGCTTCTGCGCCATATCGTCCGCGCGCCCTATGCCGTGCAGCACCACGTCCGCGCGCTCCAAAAGCGCAAGCGTTTCATCGATTTCCTTCAGCTTGCGCATTTCCAGAAGCGCCTGCTCGTCCATCTGATCCGGCAGATGCATCATGCGGTGATGCCCGCCCAAGCGCCTGGCGATTTCGCAGGCGACGGTATTGGCCTGCGTTTCCAGGGAACGCCCAATGCCGCCTCGCGCGGGTACCACCATCACGTTCATGGCCGCGCCCTGCGGCACCGCAAAGGCGACCTCATGAATGGTACTTCCGCCCGTAACCGCCAGCGTGGAGCCGCTTTGCAAAAAGCCGCGAAGCCGGATGGCCGCGTTTCTGCCCACCTCGTGCAGCACATGGTCGTCCCTATCCGCGTCGCCCGCCACCACGCATACCTTGGCCACGTCAAACAGCGCTCCAAGCGCCATTTCCAGCTTGGTTAGCCCGCGCAGGTCGCGGCTGAAAAGCCGGGCCATGGGCAAAATCTCGCTTGCGGCGGGGGTTAGGCTCATACCGGCCGCATCCAGGGATACCAGGCCATGCTCCCTTAAAAGCGTGGCAACCGTGCGAACCTCGCGCTCCGGAAGGTTTAACCGGGCGGCAAGCTGCCGCCTGCCAACAGGCTGCAACGCGCCTATGCGCTCCAGCACCAGCGCCCTGCGCTCAATCTCCTGCGCCAAATCCGGAGCAAGCCGCTGCATCAGTGTAAAATAATCGTCCTGCATTGCCACCATTCCTGCTGGGCCGCTTTTCGTCCCGCATGACCAAATTTATCCCACGGATGATTATACCTCAAACGGCAAACCGTGGCAAGAGCCAAAGGCTTCACAATTTTGGAATACCGTCTTTTTCCCTTTTGCGCCGCATATACTGCCTGCAAGGAGGCCGTACTTATGGAAAACAAAGCAATCGTTATCGCCTGCTTCGCGGGCCTATTGGCAGCCGTCTATCTGTTCTGCATGCACTCTACGCCCAGAAAGGGCGCGATGCGCGTTGTCGAACGGCTTTTCACAGGCATTATCCTGTGTTACCTGTGCCAGCTTCTGCTTGCGCCGTTGGGGCTTGCGCTTCCCCAGGGGCCCGTTCCGGCTCTCTTTGCGGGCTACCTTGGCCTGCCGGGAGCCGCTTTGGCAGCCTGGCTGCATCTGGCCCCGTAGCCGCTTACAGCTCAAATACCTCGGTACCCTCAAGGGCCGCGGCAATCAAAGCCTCGCTGTCCAGCTTCCTTTCGCCGTCCAGGATAATATCCAGCTTGGGCCTGGTAGCGGGATGGCGCGGCGTAAACACCGTGCAGCAATCCTCATACGGAAGCGACGAGGTTTCATAGGTTCCGATTTTCTCCGCAATCTCAATGATCTCGGACTTATCAAAGCCGATCAGAGGCCGGAACACCGGCATATCCGCCACAGCGTCCGTGCAGCTTAGGGCATGCATGGTCTGACTGGCTACCTGGCCGATGCTTTCGCCGGTAATCAGCGCCTGCGAATGCTCCTTCCTGGCAATGGCATTGGCGATGCGCATCATATACCGCCTCATGATGATGGTGGTATACTCCTCATGGCATTTCTCGTGAATCTGCATTTGAATATCGGTAAAGGGTACCACATGCACGCGGATGCCGCACAGGCTTTCGCTCAGAATGCGGGCCAGGTCAAGCACCTTTTCCTTGGCGCGCTCGCTGGTATAAGGGAAGGAGTAAAAGTGCACCGCATTCACGCTCACGCCGCGCTTGGCGATCATCCAGCCCGCCACCGGGCTGTCGATGCCGCCGGAAAGCAGCAGCGTGGCCCTGCCGTTGGAGCCTACCGGCATGCCGCCCACAGCGGGGATGGGATGCGTGTAGAGATACGCCATATCCCGGATTTCCACGGACAGCACCACGTCCGGGTTTTTTACATCCACGCGCAAATCCGGCAGATGCTCCAGCAGGTACGCGCCCATCTCCATATTGATAGTAGGCGAATCCATGGGATAGCGCTTGTCGCTGCGGCGCGCGCTCACCTTAAAGCTGCCCTTGTGCCCCTTCATAAGCTCCGCGGCCTGCGCGCAAAGGGCCTCAAAATCATCCTTCTCCATTTCGATGGCGCGGCAAACGCTGTGCACGCCAAACACCTTGGTCACGCGGCGAATGGCCTCGTCCATATCGGTCGCCCCGCTCACGTACAGGCGGCTGTCGTTCAGCCATACATGGCCGTTTACATCCTTTACCGCATCGCGCACGCGCGCTACCAGCATGCGCAAAAAAGTGGGGCGGTTGAGCCCCTTCAAAAAGATCTCGCCAAAACGTACCTGCAAAACCTCACGCATATGCTTTCCTCCTAGGACTATCGCCGCGTAAATCTGCGCAGCATTTGCACCTTTTCAATGATCTTCTGCGCGGCGTAACGCATCTCATCCTCGGTATTTTCCGGGCAAAGGCTGATGCGTATCGCGCCGTCCATGGCCGCGGGCGCGCAATGCATGGCCGTGAGAACGCCGGAGCGCTTGCCTTTTTTGGACGAGCACGCCGAACCCGTGCCCACATAAATGCCGTCCCCCTCCAGCGCATGCAGCAGCGTTTCCGCCCGAACCGGAGGAAACGCCACATTCAGGATATGCCCCGCGCTCATGGGGTCGTCAGCAGGCAGGCCCAAAACGGTAGTTTCCGGCAAAGCGCTTTGAAGAAGCCCGACAAGCAGTTTTTTCATGCCCGCCATACGCGCCATGCCATCCGCCGGGTAGCTTTCCGTCGCCGCGCGCAGGCCCGCAATGCCGCAGGTATTTTCCGTGCCGCTGCGCAGGCCGTTTTGCTGCCCGCCGCCCGCCGCCTGTGGCTTGATGCGGTAACCCTCGCGCAAAACAAGCGCGCCCACGCCCTTAGGGCCGTGGATTTTATGCGCGCTAAGCGCGTAGGATTGCACACGATACTCTTTGAATGAAAAGGGCACGCGCAAATAGCCCTGCACGCCGTCCACATGAATGGCCGCCTTGGGGGCAAGCTCATCCCGCAGGCGACAAACCGCTTCCAGCGGCATAATCACGCCGGTTTCATTGCACACCTGCATCACGCAAATCAGCCGCGTATCCGGCCCCAGCATTTCCCTTAGCGCATCCAAATCCACGGAGCCTTCCGCCGTAAGGGGAATGGCCCGCGCCGTCACGCCAAAGCGGCTTTCCGCCTCCAGGCAGGCGTTTTTCACCGCCGCGTGTTCCGCGGCGGTATAAAGCACCTCGCCGGGCCCGCGCAGCCCCTGCAGGCAACCCCATATGGCAAGATTATCGCTCTCCGTGCCGCCCGAGGTAAAAATCACGTTTTTTTCGCTGGCATTCAGCGTTTTGGCAATCGCCTGCCGGGCGGCCAAAAGCTCCTGCTCGGCATGCATGGCTGGGGCGTACAACGCGGAGGGATTGTAATACGTTTCCAGCATGCTACGGTTCATAGCCTCCACAGCCTGCGCGCAGGGGCGTGTGGTGGCGCTGTTATCCAGATAAATTTGTGTGTTCACGCCTGATACGCCCCATGCGGAAGATATTTGCGAATCATGTCCACAAGCTCGTCGGAGGGCTCCAGAACAATGATGTTCTTTTCGCTTTCCTTTTGATAATAGAAATAGTACAGCTTTGCGTCGCGGTTCAAAAACCAGTTGCGGCGCTTCAGCCCCGGCATATTGATTAGCTTGCGGAAGCCGTTGGAATCCACAGGGCCGAAGGCCTCCACATTTTTCACGCGCATGGTGCCCAGGCTTTTGCGCTTTTGGTTATTGAACACCTGCGCAAAATCCAGATCGCCGTTGGTGAAGGTGTATTCATACTCGGTGCGCAGCCGGTCGCGGCGCAAAAACAGCAGCACGGCGATACCCAGCATGAGCAGCGTTTCAATCAGGCCCACGATGGAGAACTGATAAAACAGCATCTGCAAAAACATCACGCCCAGAATTGCCGAAAGCACCATGATGATATTGGCCAGCACAAACAGCAGGTTTTGCATTCCCCTGTTATGCCGCACCACCACTTCTTCCATAAAATGATCCATTGAAATTCCTCCTTATGCCAGATGCCTGGCCAAAAATAGCAGATAGATACCGGACACCGCCAAGCCCACCAAAGCGCCGCCCGCAACCTCGATGGGCTTATGTCCAACCAGCTCCTTGAGCTCCTGATCTGAAATGGGCTTGCCGTTGATAAGCACGTCCTGAAGAATGCGGTTGATCACCATGGCCTGCTTGCCGGTTTCCCTACGAACGCCGGTAGCGTCATACATCACAATGCAGGCAAGCACTGCCGCTACCGCAAACAGGGCGGAATCATACCCGTATAGGGAACCCAGCATAATACAGGATGAAACCATCATGGCCGTATGCGAGCTGGGCATGCCGCCCGCGCCATGAAAACGGTGAAGATCCCATTCGCGCTCAACCAGATAATGAATGGGAATTTTTAATCCCTGGGCCACAAACCAGCCAATCAGCGCCGCAATCAGCACGTGATTGGAAAAAACCTCCCCAATCGGATGCAAGACGTTCCTCTCCTCTTTTCCTTTCCCGGCTCTATGATACAACAATCAAGCGGTGCGCACAAGCGTTTGGGCGGCAAGGCCGCATAAAAACGCGCCCCTCTCGCCGAAAATTTCCATCGCCGCCTGCGCGCGCGCTATGGCTGCCCTTGCATCCTTGCGCGATTGTTGCACGCCGTGTACAGCGGGCCAGGTCATCTTGCCGCGCTGGGCGTCCATGCCGGTTTCCTTGCCCATCTGCGCCGCGTCACCCTCCACATCCAGCAAATCATCGATGATCTGAAAGGCCAGCCCCACTCCTTCGCCATAGGCGCGTCCGGCGTTTAGCTGCTCCTCCGTCGCGCCCGCCAGCATCAGCCCCGCCGTCAGGGGGGCTGTGAGCAAATCGCCCGTTTTATGCCGGTGAATGTAAGCGACGCTTTCCTTTGTGGGCGTATGCCCCTCCAGCTTCACATCCATGGTTTGCCCGGCGATCATGCCGCACACGCCCGCCCGGCGCGCAATCTCTGC
>JALEIQ010000315.1 GCA_022769795.1 Clostridiales bacterium | reverse complement strand
CGCCAAAGGCGGGCCGCCTCCCACCCAAGCCCCTTGGCTGGCGTGCCCCCCAAGCGAGCCGGAGGGCCTTCCGCCCTCCGGCGGTCTTATGCGCAGCCCCAAACACCTGCGCCCAACCTCTGCGCGCCGTAGGCGCGCAGTCCGGGGGGCCAGGGGGTCACCCCCTGGTCAGCCCCTGGAGAGGAGGGAGAAGAGGTCTACTTGGCTGGTTTCGGGGAGGCCTTCTAGCGCGCCCTGGCCGCGTAGCATTTCAACAATGCTGTCGCCAATGTGCGCGCGGTTTTTCAAATCCTCAATGCTGATGTAGGGACGGCTTGGGTCGCGGGAGTTCAGGATGCCCTGCACGGCGTTTTCACCAAAGCCGTTGATGGAGGTAAAGGGGCAGCGTAGGTTGCCGTCCTCAATCAGGAAACGGGTCGCGTCGCTTTTGTATAGGTCTACGGGCAGCATGCGTATGCCGCGCTGCTGCATCTCCAGCAGCATATGGAAGGCGTTTTCCTCCTGCTTTTCACGCACATTCATCTTTTCCTCACGGTTGGCAAACTCCTCCAGGCGGTCGCGCAGGGTCTGCACGCTCAAAAGCATGCGCGCCGCGTCAAAGCCGTCCCCGCGGATGGAGAAATAGGCGGCGTAGTAGGCCTGCGGGCGGTACACCTTGTACCAGGCCACGCGCAGGCCCATGGTCACATAGGCCACGGCGTGCCCGCGCGGGAACATGTACTTGATTTTGTGGCAGCTGTCAATGGCCCACTGGGGCACGTCGTGCTCGCGCATAGCGTCCTCCCACTCGGGCTTGAGTCCCCGGCCCTTGCGCACGCTTTCCATGATATCAAAGCTCATCTTTTCAGCCATGCCCTTGGAAATCAGGAAGTTCATGATATCGTCGCGGGTGCAGAAGCATTGCGCAAGCTTGGCCGTGCCGGAGTTGATAATGTCCTGCGCGTTGCCCAGCCATACGTCGGTTCCGTGGCTCAGACCGGAAATGCGAATCAGCTCCTCCATAGTGGAGGGACGGGTTTCCAGCAGCATGCCGCGCACAAAGCTGGTGCCAAATTCGGGAATGCCCAGCGTGCCGGTTTCCCACATGATGTCCTCCTGGGTTACGCCCAATGCGTCGGGCTTGGAGAACAGACTCATCACCTGCTTGTCATCCAGGGGAATTTCACGGAAGTTTACGCCGGTTAGCTCCTCCAGGCGGTGCATCATGGTGGGATCGTCGTGGCCCAGGCAGTCCAGCTTCACCAGAATATCGTGCATGGAGTTAAAGTCGTAGTGCGTGGTGAGGGTGGTTCCCTCGATATCGTCCGCCGGATGCTGAATGGCGGTGAACTGGCAAATATCGTACTCCTTGGGCAAAACCACAATGCCGCCCGGGTGCTGGCCCGTGGTGCGCTTTACGCCCACGCAGCCGGCGGCCAGCCGCTCCTTATGCGCGCGCCCGGCCTTGATGCCGCGCTCCTCCAGATAGCGGGCAGCAAAGCCGTAGGCCGTTTTTTCCGCCAGGCCGGAAATGGTGCCCGCACGATACACAAAGCCCTTGCCGAACAGCTCCTCAATGTAGGCGTGCGCGCGCGGCTGGTACTCCCCGGAAAAGTTCAGGTCAATATCGGGCACCTTGTCGCCCTTGAAGCCCAGGAACACCTCAAAGGGAATGTCGAAGCCGTCCTTGGCCAGCTTGTGGCCGCAGATATCGCAGTTCTTGTCCGGCAGGTCAACGCCCACGCTGGCCAGCTCCGGCGGGGTCAGGAACATCTTGTGGCAATGGTCGCAGCGGTAGTGCGGGGGCAGGGGGTTCACCTCGGTAATGCCGCACATGGTGGCCACAAAGCTGGAACCCACCGAGCCGCGGCTGCCCACCAGATAGCCATCCGAAAGGGACTTGCTTACCAGCTTCTGCGCGATGGAATACAGCGTGGAAAAGCCGTAGCCGATGATGGAGCCCAGTTCCTTTTCCAGGCGCTTTTGAACAATCTCGGGCAGGGGATCGCCGTAGAGCTCCCTGGCGCGGGTCCAGGAGCGGGTTTCAATATCGTTGGCCGCGTCCTCCCAGTAGGGCTGGAAGGTGTCCTTTCCCTCCGGGTGCTTGGGGAACAGGCGAAGCTCCTCCACCATATCCGCGATTTTTTTGGGGTTGTCGATTACCACCTCATGCGCCTTTTCAGCGCCCAGGTAGCTGAACTCCTCCAGCATTTCATCGGTGGTTTTAAAGTACAGGGGCGGCTGGGTATCGCAGTCGTCATAGCCCAAACCGGCCTGCAAAATGGTGCGGTAGATGGCGTCCTCGGGGTTGAGGAAGTGCACGTCGCCGGTGGCGACCACGGGCTTGCCCAGCTTTTCACCCAGGGCCACGATGCGGCGGTTAAAATCGCGCAGATGCTCCTCGTCGCGGGCGGTTCCGTTGCGAATCATAAAGGCGTTGTTGCCAATGGGCTGAATTTCCAGATAATCGTACCAACTGGCGATGCGCTCAATCTCGCTTTCGGGCTTGTCGTCCACGATGGCGCGGAATAGCTCGCCCGCCTCGCACGCGCTGCCCAGAATGAGGCCCTCGCGATACTGGTTAATCAGATGGCGCGGCATATTGGGATGGCGGTAGAAATACTTGACGTTGGAATCCGAGATGAGGTGGTTCAGGTTTTGCATGCCCTTCTGCGTTTTGCACAGAAGGATGATGTGGTAGCTTTCGCCGATGGTATCGCCGGTCACAAACGTATCGATATCCTTGAGGGTTTGAGCGCCGCGCTTTTTGGCCTCCTCGTACATTTTGGCCAGACACAGGGCGGTGGCCGCCGCGTCGTGCACGGCGCGGTGCGCGTTTTTCAGGCTTACGCCCAGCAGGCGGCATACCGCGCCCAGCTTATGGCTTTTCTGCTGGGGATAAAGCTTGCGCGAAAAGGTGAGCGTGTCCAAAACCGGCGTGTGGAACGTAACGCCCATGCGCTTGCATTCGGCCTGAAGCATGCCCATATCAAAGGGCGCGTTGTGCGCGGCCACCGGGCAATCGCCAATGAAATCCAAAAGCTTTTTCACGCCTTCGGCGGGGCTTTCCTTACCCGCCAGCATCAAATCCGTAATGCCGGTAATCTCGCTGATTTTGGGCCTGAGCGGCACGCCGGGATCGCACAGAAGGCTGAGCTCGTCAACGATGCGGCCCTCCTCCAGCTTGACCGCGCCCACCTCGATGATGCGATCCATGGCGTGGGACAGACCGGTGGTTTCAAAGTCCAGCACCACGATGGGGCCGTCGATGGGGCGATCATCCGGGTCGGTTACAATGGTGGGCAGGTCGCACAGATAGCCCTCCACGCCCGGCAGCAGCTTGATATTGTTCTTTTTAGCCGCGCCAAACGCCGCGGGGAAGGCCTGCGCGCAGCCGTGATCGGTAATGGCCACGGCGGGATGGCCCCATTTGGCCGCCTGAGCGATGAGCGCGCCCGCCTCGGCGGTCGCGTCCATGGTGCTCATGTTGGTGTGCATGTGCAGCTCGATGCGCTTTTCCTCGCTCTTGTCCAGGCGCTCCTTTTTGGGCATCTGCTGCATATCGCGCACGCCCACGGAAAGCTCGCCCAGGAAGGGATCCATGCGGCAATCGCCGCGCAGGCGCACGCGCATGCCGTTTTGAATCCGCGATACCTGGTCGCTAACGCGCTTGCGCTCCTCCTCGGTGGGGGGCGTAGGCGTTTCGCCCATGGCGGCGCGGCGCATGCGGTAGTTATAAAATGCCTTGCAGTAAATGGTGGAGGTATCGTCGTAAACGGCGAAGGTGACCAGCACGGTTTCGCCGCCCTTTAGCTCCTTGGGCTCGTTCACGCCGGTGACGGTCCCCTCAATGACCACGATGCCGCTATCCTCCGCTAGCTCGCCGATCTCCACGGGATGGTCGGCAATGGCGCGCCCCTTGAGCACAGGCCCTTTGGGCGCGGCGGAAGCCGCGGGCGCTTTGGCCGCGCCGGGGGCGGCTGTGACGCTGTGAGCGGCTGCCGGGGCTTGCTTTGGGGAGGAGGCGGCGAACGCGGGCTGCGGCGTGCCAAACAGCGCGGCTGCCTGCGCGTCCAGGGCGGCGTCGTCCCACGGGGGCGGCTCGTCCACGGGCTGGGCGGCATGGGCGGTAAAGGTGAAGCCCCGCTCCTCGCGCATGCGCTTCACCCACGCCTCGCGCTCGCCGCACACGGTAAGCGCGATGGGTACGCGCACGCGGAAGATGTCGTACACGGCCTGGCTGAGCTTTTCATCCAGCCGGTGCGACTTAAAAAAGCCCATGGCGATTTGATCCGGGCAGGTAAGCAGAATGCGCCCATCCTCCAGCGTCCAGCCGGTATCGTCCACCCAAGCGGCCAGGGCGGGGCTTTGACGGCGCAAAAAATCCGTAAGGACGGGTTTGTAGGTATCCAGGTCGGCCAAAAAGCTTTCGCCCAGGGCGGGGCTGGCAACGCGCAGCGCTACCGTAAGCTTGGGAAACAGTTCCCTGAGCTTTTTTTCCAGCAGCAAATAATCGCGCTCCGTTACCAACTCGTCGCATAAAAAGCTGATATAGGCCTTATTCGCCGCCTTTTTATACAGCACGCGCTCAATATGCAGCTTTCCCCGCAGGCTGGGTACGGTGGCCTCCAAAGCTTCAAGAAGTTCGGTCTTGTTCATACGGGCACCTCGGATATTTGCGTATACACTGGTATTATACCATGATACGCCCGGAAGGGCAAAAGGGCGTTTCTCGCCGGGAAGGCGGCCTTCAAGCGGATTGCAGATGAAAACTGGAATTTACAATAAAATTATTGAGCTTTGTGGAAAAACAGATAGAAGTATGGTATGCTTAGGCCGATTGATTCCAATCGGAAAGCAAGGCGCAGAATAGATGGCTTGGATAAAGACGAAAGCGAAGAAGATTATCGCCGGGATGAATGCGGCAATCCGTGACGATATCATGAGAAAAGAGCTGATGTTTGAATGGCTGAACATTCTTCTGGCTCTGGTTTCGTTTTTCATGACGGTGGTAAATATCTTTACCAAAGAATATACGCTGATGCTGAGCACCCTGATTTTTTCTGTGGCCTGCATTCTAAATATCGTACTGATAAAGCGTGAAAAAAAGGTAAAAGGCCTTGTCTACTCGATTTTTGTGGTCGAAACGATTGCGCTGTTGGCATTTTTCCTGGTTTCAGGCATTCCCAACGGTTTCAGCGCCCTATGGCTATGCCTGATTCCGTCCTTTTCGCTTTTGATTTTTGGCATCAAAGCCGGAACGCGCTACAGCATCCTCACCTTTCTTATGCTGCTGTTTTTCTTCTGGTTCCCGGCCGGGAAAAATCTGCTTCAGTATCGTTACACGGATGAGTTTATGCTCCGCTTCCCCTTCCTCTTTGCGGCCTGTTATATGCTTGCGCTGTTTATTGAGCTCATCCGCGCCCAAACCCAGAAGCAGCTCCTGCTATCGGAGCAGAAATATTACCAGCTTTACCGCCACGACGCCCTTACCGGGCTTTACAACCGGTACGGCTTTAATGCCGTTGTGGACGCGGATTACAAAAATCCCAGGCCGGAAAAGGTGGGCATGCTGATCCTTGATATCGATGATTTTAAGCAAATCAACGACCGGTACGGCCACAGCAACGGCGACATTGTTCTCAAAGGGATTGCGGAAATCATCCGCAAGGCCTTTTGCGAACAAACCCATTACTGCCGCTGGGGCGGAGAGGAATTTACGGTATACCTGCACTGCGGGCACAACTATGAAGAATCCGCCGAAAGACTTCGCCGCTATGTGGAGGAAGCGGAGTTCAAATCCGGCGATCTGGTGATGAAGGTAACGGTAAGCGTGGGCCTTTGCACGGCAAAATCCATGGAGAGCGCGAGCATCGCCATGCTGGTGAACAAGGCGGATCAGTGTTTGTATATAGCCAAGGGGAACGGGAAGAATTGCGTGGTGAGCATTGAGGTGCCGTGAAGGGGGGAGCGGCGTTTTTGGGGCCGATTTCCCCAGGCATGATTTTGTCAAGCAATTTCACAAAAAGCGGCGCTTTCTCTGCCCTATGCAGGCAAGAGAAAGCGCCGGTTTCTTTTTTCGCGTGAACGTCTCGGGAAGCACGCGCCCCTACCCCCTGCTTACGCCGCCCACGCCAACGCTGTTGCCGCTCTGTTTGTCAAACAGCACAATGCCGTCGCCAACGATCTCAAGATTGACCCGGGTGTCGATGGCGTAGTCCACGCTGCCAAATACCACGCTGGTGAGCATGGCCCCGCCGCATTCCGCCTTTACGGTTGTTTCCATGCCGGTGGGCAGGGTGGAATAGATGGTGCCGGTCAGGGAGCCGCCGTCACGAATGGGCAGGAACTCCGGACGCACGCCCAGCACGGCTTCGCCGCCCAGGCCCTCGATGGGCTCTCTGGCGGTAAAGTTCATTTCCGCGCCCAGCAGCGAAAGCCTGGCCCTGCGGCCCTCCACGCTTTTTACCTCCGCGGGGATAAAATTGATGGTGGGGTTGCCCACAAATTCCGCCACAAACAGGTTGGCAGGCTGATTGTAAATGGTCAGCGGGGGCGCGTATTGCTGCAACACGCCGCTATCCATCAGGCATACCTGGGTGGAAAGGGTCATGGCCTCAAGCTGGTCGTGCGTTACGTACACGAAGGTGCTGTTGGTATCCGAATGCAGGCGCTTGAGCTCGGTGCGCATCTCCTGGCGCAGCTTCGCGTCCAGGTTGGAAAGGGGCTCGTCCATAAAGAGCACCTTGGGGCTGGGCGCAAGCGTGCGCGCAATCGCCACGCGCTGCTGCTGGCCGCCGCTGAGCTCCGAGGGATAGCGCTTTTCAAACGGCACAATCTTGAGCAGGGCGAGCAGCTCGTCCACGCGGGCGCGGATTTTGGCCTTGTCCCACTTGAGCATTTCCAGGCCGAAGGCGATGTTCTCATACACCGTCATGTGCGGCCACAGCGCGTAGTTCTGGAACAGGAAGCCGATATCGCGCTTGTTGGGCGGCACGTTTATGCCCTTCTGGGAATCAAACACGGGCTTGCCGTCGATAAGAATGCGACCGCTGGTGGGGGTTTCCAGGCCCGCGATCATGCGCAGGGTGGTGGTTTTGCCGCAGCCGGACGGGCCCAGCAGCGTTACGAACCCACGGTCGCTGATATGCAAATCCAGCTCATTGACCGCGGTAAATTTATCAAACCGTTTGGTTACCTTTTCCAGTATGATCTCTGGCATGGTTGTCAGCCTCCGATTCCTTTGTCAAACGATGCGCCGGTCAGCTTGTTGGTAATGGCGTTAATCAGAATGATAATCAGGATGATAAGCAGCGTAACGGCGCTGCCGTACTGCGCGTAGCCCGTTTCGTTGAAGGAAAACAGCATGGTGGTGAGCAGATAGCGCGCATAAGGCACAAGCAGCGTAAACAGCGCCACCTCGCGCATGACCGAAATCACCGGCAGCAGATAGCCGGACAGGATGCTGCTCTTTTGGATGGGGAACAGTATGCGCGTCATGCGCTTGCGCCACGGCACGCCAAAGATAATGGCCGCCTCCTCAATCTCCGGGGCGATTTGCAGCATGCTGTTCACGCCGCTGCGGGAGGCAAACGGCAGGAACTTGATGGAAGCGACGATTACCAGCAGCCCAAACGTGCCATAGAGGAACTTGAAGTTCGCGCTGGTAGCCACGGCCAGATAGATGGTACCAAACGCCATTGCCGGCATCAGGTAAGGGAAGAAGGCCAGGCTTTCCACAAAGCGGGCCAGCCTGGAGCCGCGGCGGCGCACGCAGGCATAGCCAATCAGCATGCCACTGGTGCCCACAATCATGGCCACGGTAAGGGCCAGCAGCACCTGGCGGCCCACAGCCTTCCACATGGTGGGGTTGAGAAGGATGCCGGAAATCATGCCCGTTTCATAGGCGGAATCCTCCGTGCCAATCCAGAATTGCAGCGTCATGTTGGACAGGCTGTAGTTGCCCGGCTGGCGGATGACGCTTTCCAGCGCGAAGCTGATTAGCGGCATGATGGCAAAGAACACGATGCATATAATCAGGAACACGGAGATGGGCCGGTTGAGCTTTTTGAGCTTCACCAGGGACACCTGGCCGCTCTTGCCCGTAACGGTGGTAAAGGACTTGCGCTTGCCCGTGAACCACTGGTTGATGCCCAGTATGATACACCCCAGCAGGATGGAAACAAACGCGATAATATACCCCTGCCCCTGATAGCCCGCCTGAATGAGCGCGCGCATTTTTGTGGACAGGGTATAGCACTTGACAGCGGAGCCCAAAAACACGGGAACCGTGTAGGAGCTGAAGCCGCTGGAGAAAATCAGCAGGAAGGTGGAAAGAATGGCCGGCATCACGATGGGCACCGTAATGCGGCGGATGATGGTAAAGCGGTCAGCCTTGAGAATAGTGGCGCTTTCCTCCAGGGTCGCGTCCATGTTTTTCAGGATGCCGCCAATCAGCAGATACGCGAAGGGCGAATAGTGCAGGCCGATGACCACAATCATCGGGAACAGGCCGTACACAAACCATTCCGGCATGCATACGCCAAAGATGGACTCAATCATGCCCACGTTGCCGCCGCCCACGCGGCTGTTCTGGAACATGTTGGTCCAAAACAGGGCCAGAGTCCAGGCGGGCATCATGTAGGGAAACACAAATACGCTTGCAATGAATTTTTTGCACTTCAAATCGGAGCGGGTCACAAACCACGCCACCGTGCCGCCTATGGCAATGCCCAGGATACCCGCGCCAAGCGCTACGATGAAGGAGTTCATCAGCGGCTGCCAAAAGTTAACGCGGCTCCAATCGTCGCCCTGGAACAGCCTGGTGAAGTGCGTGAGCGTCCCGGTGCCCACAGGCATGCGTGTAATTTTCTTTTCCGTGCCAATGTGAATGGTAAACATGTTGGAAAGCATGGTCACCAGCGGCATCAGCGACAAAACCACCAGCACTGCCAAAAAGAACATCAGCAGCAGATTGGCCGGCTTGGAAAGAAACGCGCGCAGGCGGTAGCGCCACGGCTCGCGCGTGAGGTCGTTTGCACGGGTTTGTTTCATCAGCTCAAACTCCCCTGCATGAAACAGGGCGGAACCCTATCCTGTTTCACGTTCATTTGTTTATAAGACGGCCTGCGGGGCGCGTTCCCCCGCAGGCCGTTTTTTACGTCAGCCCACGCGCGTGGCGATGAACTCGTACACGTCGATGTAATGGTCGTAGATGTACTGCAGGTCCTCAAACACAAGCTTGTCGGTCCAGTACTCGTAGGGCTGATCCTCCAGGCCTTCCGGCTTCTGGATGGTCTTGTTCGGAGAATAGTAGCCCTGGCTGGAATTCCAGGATTTTTCGCCCGCGAAGCCTTCCTCGCTCAGGAGGTAATTGATGAACAGGGCGCAGGTATAGGGGCACTCGGTATCCTTGCAAACGGTGGCATACACCGCGTACATGAAGCCGGAGAAGCAATCCACCTCGTTTTCAAACTGCAAAACGGTCAGGTTCTTGCGGTCGGCCTCGTCTACCTTGCGCAGCTTGGAGAATACAAACAGGCCCATGTTGCCGGGCGCGCCGCTGGCCACGCCAGCCGCCATCTTGGAGGCGGAGGTGTAGGTGTAGTTCACGTTCTTGAGGAAGCCGTCAATCCACTGATAGGCGGGAGAGGTGAACTCGCCGGCCTCCCAGGCCTTGCCGTAGCGGGCCTCGTAGGCCTTGGCCAGGCGCTCGGTCCATTCCTCGCTGGTGAGCATAATCAGGAAGTTGATGTTTACGGTTTCATTGGTGGGATCCTTGAAGAAGATCTTGTCCTTCCACTGCTCCTCGGTAAGCTCCCACACGTTGGTGAAGTTAATGGAGCCGTTGCCGTTGTGGTAAATCATCAGGGAGTTGATGAAGGTTACAACCGCGGGGTTCTGGTTGATCTCCTCCACGTCGCCCGTGAGCGCAGCGGGGAAGTAGGAGTAAGAAAGTCCCTCGTCCAACAGGTAGGTTTTCAGATCGGCGCCGTTCTGCGTCAGCGCCATGTCAGCGGAGTTTTCCACACCGGAACCGATGGTGCTGGTGAGGATGGTGTAGGTTTCCACATCGTCGATTTCGGCGTAGACAACCTTGCCGTCCAGCTCGGGATAGGCGGCCATGAAGTTGGCGGCGGCCTTCTCGGCAAAGCTGGTGGTGGAGTAGAAGTTGAGCTGCGCGCCGTTGGCCATTTCTTCCTTGGCCTTTTCGTACAGCTCCTCGTTGGTCATGCCGGCCGCGGCGGCCAGCGCTTCCTCAACGGTTTCGGCGGATGCGCTTGCGCACAGCGCAAACACCAGGGTCAGTGCAACCAGCACAGACAGGATGCGTTTCATGTGGGACTCCTCCTGACGTTCGTTATGTATCTATAAAAGCACACGCTTCTATATTCATCTTTGTAAATTTCGTGTAAAATCAAACTTCATTATACTAGGAACCTAAGGAATGTCAAGGGGATACGGCACGGTTTCGCGCCGTTTTGGGAAATATGCGCCGAAAAAAGCAGAATTGATACGGGGCGCGGGACTTAGTCCCCTGTCCTCTGCGAATTGCCCGCGCAAAGCGCGGGCAAAGATGGGATTCCTAAGGGCGAAGCACTTAGGCGGTGGGTGTGGAAGGCGGCCCCTCCCGCGTCCCCCTCCGCGCCCTCCTCAACACGCCAAAGCCGCGCAGCCATACGGCTGCGCGGCCCGTTTTTTTGCTTTTCGGAATTACTTCACGGTAATGCGGCCCTGCGGCTGAGCGTACTGCTCGCCGATTGCGCCGCCCAGCACCTGCTGGGTGTAATTCACCAGCGCGTCCTCCAGCGCAACGCCGGTCTTATAGCCGGAGGTGGCGTAGGGATACGCGAAGGCATAGTAGGTATCGCCGCCCGCGGCGGTAAAGTCGTTGGTGGCGATGGTGTAGAGCTTCTCAGCGTCCCAGGGCTCGCCGCCAACAGTGGCGATGGTTACGCGGCTGCCGGGCTTGGCGGGCTTAAAGTAAGTGGAGCTGGGATACTGCTCGCCGTTCTCATAGGCCACGGAGGTATCAATGGTAAACTCGATACCGGCTACCTGCGGGAAAGCGCCGATTGCGTCGGGCGTGGTGCAGGTGGCAGCCTCAAGGGCCTCAAGCAGCTCCGCGCCGGTTACGGTGAGCACGGCCACCTCGTTGCCGAAGGGGAACACGGTCTTCATATCCAGCATGGTCACGTCGCCAATCTGGATGCTTTCACGGATGCCGCCGCCATTGGTCACAGCAGCCACAACGTTATAGGTATCGCCCAAGGCTTCCTGTGCGGCCCAGAGGATCGCGTCGCAGGCAAAATCGCCCAGGTTGGTTTCCTGCGTGCGCACGCCGGGGTCACGGTTGCCGTCCAAAAGCACCTCGGTTTTGGCGAAGGCGGCGGAAAGCTCGGCGTTCACCTGGTCGTTGACGCCGCTGACCACAGCGTCCACTTCCTCGTCCAGGCCAAGCTGCGCGCCGGTGGCCAGAAGGCTTTCGATCTCGTCATCCAGGGTGTAAAGGCCCGCGGTCAGGCTCTTTTCAACCTTGTCGTCCTCCTTGGCGATATCCACGATCACGTAACCGATGGCTTCGCTGTAATTGCCGGTGCTGGTAAGCAGCGCGTCGTTCACGATTTCGCCGCCGTCGATGGTGGTATGGCTGTGGCCGTCGATGAACAGGTCAAGGCCGGTCACGTTGTTCAGTACGTCGATGGAACGGTTGGGCTCGCTCTCGTCGGACACGCCCAGGTGGCCCAGCGCCACGATGAGGTCGCAGCCGGCCTCGGTGAGCTCGTCAATCTGTTTCTGCGCGTCGGCGTAAAGCGCCTCGCCCATGGAGAAGGTGATGCCCTTGACCTTATCGGGATGCGCCTTGGTCATGGTTTCAGGGGTGGCCAGGCCAAACACGCCTACCTTCATGCCGTTTGAAAGCTCGAACACCTTATTGGCCTGGAAGGTGAACTCGCCGCTGATCTTATCGGTGATGTTGGCGGCCAGCATGGGGAACTGCGCCGCGTCGCGGTTTTGCAGCAGGTTGTCCAGACCCCAGTCAAACTCGTGGTTGCCCACGGTCATGGCGTCGTAGCCAGCAGCGTTCATGAATTCCATGGCGGCCTTGCCATAGCTCAGGTTTACCAGCGGGGTGCCCTGAGAGGCGTCGCCGGCGTCCAGCAGCAGCACGCTGGCGCCCAGCGCCTCAACGTTCTGTTTCAGCTGGGCGATACGGGCGTAGCCAAACGCGCCGCCATCCGCCATGCCACGGCCATGCACATCGTTGGTGTGCAGGATAACCAGCTTGCCAGCGAGGGGACCGGCGGCCTCCTCGGCGAAGGCCGGAACGAACGCGCACAGCGCCACGACCAGGGCTACGACGAGGGAAAGCAGTTTCTTCGTGTTCATGAAGGTATCCCATCCTTTCATTGATTTTTCAGCAAGTTCCTGGGGAAGCGGATGCTTCCCCGCCGGTTTTTATCATACCAAATTCAGGTGTATGCGTCAATCAAATCGAAGTAAAATACTCCATTTTGGCAGGAAATATGCTATACTGTTCTGCACGGGCCCGGCCCGCGAAAAACCGCTTTGGGATGTGAAACCATGAACGAACCCTTTGTATACAAAACAACGCTGGATATGTGCTCGGTGGATTTTACGGGGCACTGGCAGCCGGGCGCGGTGTTCCGCGCCATGCAGGAGGCGGCGGACGGCCAATGCCGCCTTCTGCACCTGACGTTTGAGGAGCTAAGAACGCTGGACGTGGCCTGGGTGCTTTCCCGCGCCCATTTGCAGATGGACGAATACCCCGTCTTGGGGCAGACGGTAACGGTGCGCACCTGGCCGGGAGCCACGCGGCACATGTTTTTCCCGCGCTATTTCCTGTTTGAGGCGGACGGAAAAACGATCGGGCGCGCCAGCACGCTGTTTGTGCTGCTTGATCTGGAAACGCGCAGAATCGCCCTGCCCTCGCGGCTTGGGCGGGACATGCCCGTGTTTGACCTGCCCGCGCCGCTGCCCTTCCCCGGCAACCTGACCGCTGTGAACGCGCCCGCTGTGGAGCACAGCTATACCCCCGTTTACATGGATCTGGATATGAACGCGCACGTGAACAACACCCGCTATGTGGACTGGTTCATGAACCAGTTCGCACCCGAGCGCCACAAAAAGCAGATGGTAAGCGACCTGCTTGTGCATTACAACTTTGAGGTGCTGCCCGGCGAGGCGCTCACCCTTTCGCTTGCGGATAACGGCGAGCATAGCACCCTGTACGGCAGGCATGGCGATACCGTATGCTTCGGCGTGGAGGGCGCCTGGAAGAACAGGGCGTAAAAGGAGGAGGCTTTCATGCGCAAAACCCGTTCGTTTTTCATTGGGAATACCCCCATTGGCGGGGGCGCGCCCGTGACCGTGCAAAGCATGACCAATACCGATACCCGCGACGCGCAGGCGACGCTTGCGCAGGTGCGGGAGCTGGCCCAGGCCGGGTGCGATATCGTGCGCCTGAGCGTATATGACGAAAAATGCCTGGACGCGCTTTCCGGAATCGTTAGCGGCTCGCCCGTGCCGCTGGTGGCGGATATCCATTTCCGGGCGGATTTGGCCGTGGGCGCGATGGAGCGCGGCATTGCCAAGGTGCGCATCAACCCCGGCAACATCGGCAGCGCGGCGGAGGTACGCCGCGTGGCGGACTGCGCCAAAATGCACCGCGTGCCCATCCGCATCGGGGTGAACAGCGGCAGCGTGGAAAAGGATATCCTGGCCCGCGACGGCGGCGTGACCGCGCGCGGCATGGTGGATAGCGCCCTCAGACACGCCAGGCTTTTGGAGGACGCGGGCTTTCACGATATCGTGCTGAGCCTGAAGGCGTCCAGCGTGCCGCTCACGGTGGAAGCGTACCGGCTGGCCGCGCGCGAAACGGATTACCCCCTGCATGTGGGCGTAACCGAGGCGGGGCTGCCCGGCGCGGGCAATATAAAAAGCGCCATCGGCATTGGCGCGCTGCTGCTGGACGGCATTGGGGACACCGTGCGCGTGTCCCTCACCGGCAGCCCCGTGCCCGAGGCCGCCGCCGCCATTGACATTCTGCGCGCGGTGGGCCTGCGCAAGGGCTTTGTAAACGTGGTGAGCTGCCCCACCTGCGGCCGCACGGGCCTTGATGTGGCCGCCATCGCCCGCCGCGTGGAGGAGGAGCTAAGGGACATTCGCGTGCCGCTTACCGTGGCGGTGATGGGCTGCGTGGTCAACGGCCCCGGCGAGGCCCGCGAGGCGGATATCGGCCTGGCGGGCGGCGGGCTGTCTAGCGCGGGCGGCGCTGCGGGCGGCGCGGGCAGCGAATATGCCGTGGGCGCGATTTTTGCAAAAGGAAAAGCCCCCCAACGCGTGGAGGGCGACCTGGCGGGCATCCTGATTGCGCGGGCCAGGGAGCTGGTGCGCAGCCGGGAGTGAGAGGAAGAAAAATACGACAGGCGGATGACTAAAGTCCATATCACCGTTTCTTATTGCGTCATTTAATCGTTTTGTGCAGTAAGCTTTACCTCCCCTTTTCCAGTTGATTTGCATGTAAAACGAAGATTATTGCCATCCGCCAAGGAAACAATAAGACCATCCTGAGTGGGGGTTGCTCCAATTGACGTTGAGCCCAAAGCCCCAGCCAGTGCGCCGATACCGGAACCGGAAGCGCCAAAGCCCAGAGCCCCGCCTACGACGGCTGAACCGATTGCTTTTCCCCTCCTCTTTGCCTTTCCGCGAGGATCTATGAAGCGAAGCGAATGGTTGCCGGCGCTAACGGTAAAGGAATAAGGCTCTTTCCTGGCAGCTAACAAATGCGTTTCGCCGTCCAGAATAAATTGAATCTTGCTCTTTTGGAAGATTCTTATCAAGCCAAATAAGCCGCTTGATTTCACCCAGAAGGTCTCGTTTTGAACCATGATAGATATATGCGCGCTCATTATTAAACCTCCTATGTTTTGAATCCCCTATTAAAAATTTTGGTTAAGCTTTCCTTGCGCTGCCAGTTGCATTTGGGCTTGATAGATGTCGCTTTCCAGCAGCTCAAGCGCCTCCTTTAAGTTGTCCGCCTGCTTGGATTGAATGTAATCCCAAATTTCACCACCCCAATCCCAATATTTTTCTGGAACGCCCCCGTCCTTTATCAATTCTTTTAGTTGATCTTCTACCGCCTCAATCACATATTGGGCTATAGTAGCTTTTTTCTGATCTTCCGCATAAGTAGATTTACAAGCCTTTACTTCTTTACAATATTGGAGGGCCGGTACTATGCTTTTTAGAAGGCCTATCAAAAGTAAAGCGATACAAATGATGCCAACAGTAAATACCATATTTAGAAGAATATTTTTGTGCAGCATAAGGGAAGGATTCAAGATGCGTGTAAATACGCTATAACCAAGGCCTCCAAAAATAACGCAAACTTCGAAAAGCGGATTTTGCAGTGCTTCTTTTACAAAAGCAAATATGCTATTAACGATAAACACAAGTCCTGCATGAGGCTGCTCTGCTAAAGCTATGCGATCTTCAAGCTCCCGAACCTTTTCTGCTTGTTCCTCTCTAGCGCAATAGCATAGCATGCAAGAAGTACGCAACGTTTGCAAAAGCGGATTCTCCTGACGTGGATCACCATCATCAAAAACAAACTCACGGCTTTCTATCATGTTCGGCCTCTTTTCTGCCTTAATTATTGCTGTCATAAACTGCGGCAATCGTTAACAGCGTATTTAGATCGTTATTCAGCTCCGCCTGAGCAACAGAAGCTTCGATGGAATCAAGCTGACTGCTCAAATCGTGAACTGTAGAAAGAAGCGCATTGTTCTGGTCGGCAAGGCTTTGCATGGTGCCCAATATTTCTGCGCGTTGCCTGTCCTCGTGGAGCACATGCAATGCTTCTTTTAGGTTGTCGGCGCGTCGATCCTCAACATAGCTCCAAAGCAAGGGAGCGTCATCCCAATATTTTTCGGGGATTCCCTCCGGCAACTTGGAAAGAGCCTTCAATAAGGCCGTACATTTTGTAATGCTTGCCTGCGTACCCTCTCGTTCTTTCTTCCAGTCTGAGAGGTTGCGACTGTACATCTCCCTTTCGGTTTGATATTCGATAAGCGCCCGTCCAGCTTCGATTTTGGCATTGCTTAAATCACGCTTCTTTACCATAACAATGATTGCAATCATTAT
>JALEIQ010000305.1 GCA_022769795.1 Clostridiales bacterium | reverse complement strand
CGCACTGATGGACTGCATCAAAATAAAGTTGTAGGGATCCTCCTCCTTGGCCATCTTCTGGATTACGCGCGCGCTCATGGGGAAGGCCGAAATGCCTGCCGCGCCAACCATGGGGTTGATCTTCTTCTTGCGGAACACGTTAAGCAGCTTCGCAAACAGCACACCGCCCGCCGTGTCAAACACAAACGCAATCAACCCAAGGCCCATAATCAAAAGCGTATCCAGTCGCAAGAACTTGTCGGCCACCATCGTGCCGCCAATGGTAATGCCCAGCAGGATGGTCACCAGGCTTGCCAGCTCGTTCTGCGCCGTCTTGCTCAGGCGTTCCAAAACGCCGCATTCACGAATCAGGTTGCCAAACATCAGGCTGCCCACCAGCGGCGCGCTCATGGGCACGATAATGCCCGCCACAACCGTTACAATGATGGGGAACAGAATCAGCGCCAGCTTGGAGGCACGCTCCTCGTTATAATCCATGCGGATCATGCGTTCCTTCTTCGTGGTCAGCGCGCGGATTACCGGCGGCTGAATCACCGGCACCAGCGACATATAGCTGTACGCCGCCACGCTGATGGGCGCCATGTAATCCTTCAAATTAAAATGATTGGCCACATACAGCGTGGTAGGGCCGTCCGCCGCGCCAATAATGCCGATGGCGCTCGCCAGCCGGATAATCAGGCTGTTATCCCCCGCCGTTTCTGGCAGCACAATGGGGATCAGCACCAGCGACAGCATGAACGTGGCAAAGATACCAAACTGCGCCGCCGCGCCAAAAAAGATCATCGAGGGATCCTTCAGCAGCGGCGAAAAATCAATCATCGCGCCAACCGCGATAAAAATCAGGATTGGAAACAGTTCGTTGGCGATGCCAGCGTTAAACAGCACCGTCAAAAAGCCGCCCTCACCCAGCACGCTGGCCGCCGCCTGACCGCTGACCGCGTCAATCACCGGCGGCAGGTTGGCCAAAATCGCGCCAAAGCCAATGGGCAAAAGCAGCGTTGGCTCATAATCCTTCTTGATCGCCAAATAAATCAGCACGCCTGCAACCGCAAACATCACAAGCGTTTTAACGCCTTCCGCCGAAAACAGATACGTCACGCCCGCAAACAGCTCTTTCAGGATTGCTCCACCCTCCACGGTCTTTCCTCCTCACGGTTTTTCCATGACGCGGGTATTGTATCACGCCTTCCTGAAAAGTCAAACAATTCCGCGCTCAAAAACATCGTTTTGGGTTCCCTATCCCGCCGCTATTGCGCCCATTTGCGCATATTCAGCGTCTGCGGGGCAATGCCCGGCATCATGGTCACGCTGCGGTTTTTGATTACGTTTAGCACCAGCCCGATACCGGCCATGTTCGTTACCAGGTTGCTGCCGCCATAGCTCAAAATCGGCAACGGAATGCCGGTAACGGGCATCAGGCCCGTGGTCATACCCACGTTTTCAAACACATGGAACAGCAGCATCGCCATCACGCCAATAATCACCATCTGTCCAAAGCGATCCAGCGTGTAGCGCGCCAAATACAGCATACGCACGATAATCAGTAAATAGGTTAAAATCACCAGCGCGCAGCCAACAAACCCAAACGCTTCCCCAATGGTGGAGAAGATGAAGTCCGTCCAGTCCTCGGGCACATAGTCCAGCTGGCTGAAGGAACCCTGCACAAACATGCCACGCCCGTGCAGCCCGCCGGAGCCAATGGCAATTTTGGAGTTGCTCACCTGGTATACGGCGTTCTCGTCCACCAGCTCGGGGTTTACAAAGCTCAAAATACGAATCAGGCGGTAATTCTCCGAGCCAGTAGCCGTCATATACCCATACAGCAACGCCAGGCCGATAACGCCCGCCGCGATAATGCCGCCCATAATGCGCAGCCGCATTCCGCCAAAGTACATCATCACGCCAAATACAAAGCTCATTACCAGCACGCTGCCCATTTCGCCCTGTGCCAGCGTAAGCACCCAGGGGATGCCCATCAGTATGCCCAGGCGCAGCACGCTGCGCATGTTGCTCATGGGATCCACTTCGCTTTCCAGGTATTTTGCGGTCACAATAATACATGCCAGTTTCACAAATTCCGAAGGCTGAATGGTGTAGCCCCAAATAATATCAATCCACGCCTTCACGCCCGCGGCCTGGCCGCCCAGCGCTACCAGCAGCAATCCGCACGCCACATAGTAAAACAGCGTGGATCGCCTGCGGATGAATTCATACGGGAAATACGTAATCACGCCCACAATCACCGGCGCGATCAGAAAAAAGATCGCCTGGCGCATGCCGTAGTAGGAGGCCACAATGTAATTTAATATGGTATCCTCCGCCTGGGATGAGGTATTAAACGTAGCGACCGATACGCTCAAAACACCAAAGGCCGCCAGGCCAAATACCATTAACGCCAGCGGCAGGTCAAAGTGCGCCCGTGACCGGCGCGATTCGTTAAGCATCATGCTGTTTTTTCACCTCCATACGCCGCCCGAACCGGCGGCTTCATCCCTCAAGGCTCCGTTCCTTTTTGTGCCTCCAGGAGAATAGCCCGCGCTTTTTTGTCGGGAATACCGGCATGGGAATATACTCGCCCAGAAAGCGCTGCGCAATGCGCTCCAGGGCCTGCTGTGCCGGGCAATCATGATCCATAAAGCTTTCATGCCGGTTGATGGCGGCCAGCACCGCGTGATCCTCCGGCACAAAGCCCAGCAGCGGCACGTCCAGCGTGGCGGCCACCGTCTGCGGGCTGTACATCTCGCCCGCCGCCACCATTTTGGGAATTACGCGGTTCACCACCAGCATGGGCCGCGGCTTGCCGGCCTCCTCCAGCATGGCAATTACCCGTTCCGCGTCGCGTATGGCCACATCGTCCGGCGTGGTCACCAGCAGGGTATGGTCCGCCGCCGGCAGCAGGTTTTCCACCCCGCGCCCAATGCCCGCGGGCGCGTCCAGCAGCACATAGGCCACGCGCTTTTTCAGCTTCTTTACAATGCGCTCCATGTCCTTGGCGTCCATTTGCTCCACGCTGCCAAGCTGCGCCGCGGGCAGTAAAAGCAGGGACTCGTGCATCGCATGCGGAATCAGCGCGTATTTCAGCTTGCAGTCCTTGCGCGCCACATCCAGCACATCGTATACCACCTTGTTATGCATGTTCATCAGCATATCCAGGTTGCGCAGGCCAATATCCGCGTCCACGCAGCAGCACTGCATTTTACGCTTAGCCAAGGCCATGCCCAGCCCCATGGAAACCATGGATTTGCCCACGCCGCCCTTTCCGCTCACAACCACCCATGACTGGCTCATCTGTGCTTCCTCCCGGGCGCGTTACGGCGCCAGTTCATTTCCGCTGGGGAACACTTCGCTCTCGGTTCTCAGCGTCTTTTGGTCCATGTACCAGCCCACAAACTCACGCGCGGCCATGCTGGCCTCGCCGCCGCTGTACCCGCTGGGGATAAACACCACCACCGCAATTTCAGGCTCCTGCGTAATCACGGGAACGCCGTCCACCATTTCGCTGGCATAGGGGGCCAGCATAACGAACCATGCGTTGTTTTCCAGGTCGATGGTGGTAACCTCGGCCGTTCCCGTTTTCGCGCATACCTGCTGGCGGTATTTCCATTTTCTGAAGTACTTTGCGGCGGTACCGCTCTCGTCCACAACGCCCTCC
>JALEIQ010000296.1 GCA_022769795.1 Clostridiales bacterium | reverse complement strand
ATGGGCAACATCCAGCTGCTGCCTCTGGGCGACCCCGTAACGGGCAGCCTGTCCGGCAACATCGAGCATGACGTGGAAACCCGTATCTTCGTAAACAAGGAAGGCAACCGCTTCGTAAACGAGGGCGGCCGCCGCGACGATATGACCAACGCCCTGTTTGCGCAGACCGATACCACCATGTTCATCGTCATGGACTCCGACACCTACCCCACCGGCGATGAGCTCAACAACTTTGGCGAAACCGCCAACCAGCTTGTGGAAGCCGGCCGCGCCTACAAGGCCGACACCCTGGAGGATCTGGCCGCGCAGATCGGCGTGCCCGCCGACGCGCTGGTAGCCGCCGTGACCGAGTTCAACCGTCACGCCGAGGGTGGCGACCTGGCTGGCCAGCCCGATGAGTTTGGCCGCACCCTGTACGCCACGCCCATCGATACCGCTCCCTTCTATGCCGCGGCTCGCGTGCCCACCGTTCACCACACCATGGGCGGCGTGCGCATCAACACCTCCTGCCAGGTGATTAACGAGAACGGCGAGATCATCCCCGGCCTGTACGCGGCTGGCGAGGTGACCGGCGGCATCCACGGCACCAACCGTCTGGGCGGCAACGCGCTGACCGATACGGTCGTGTTTGGCCGCATCGCTGGCGACAGCGCTTCCCAGGGCAAGTAAGCCTGGACATTCCCCATATGAAATACGGCGCGGGAGGCATGCTTCTCCCGCGCTTTTCTTATTTCGCAAAGGTATGTGCAAAGTCGCAGCGCCAGCCCGTTTGGGCTGGCGTGTTGCTTGCTTGGGAAACGCTGCGGCGTAAGGCTTTAGGGCTCCGCCCCAAACCCCGGCAGGGGGGTGAACCCCCTGCACCCCGCGACTGTGCCGCTCCCGGGGCGGGTGTCTACAGCCGCTGCGCCAGCCTTTGGCTGGCGCGTTGCTTGCTTGACAACGCTGCGGCGTAAGGCTTTGGTGCTCCGCCCCAAACCCCGGCAGGGGGTGAACCCCCTGCACCCTGCTTCTTTTCCGCTTCCGTTGTCCCGCTCACTCGCCCTGCTTGAGCATCCATTCAATGAACAGCCCATAGCCCATGGTGGGGTCGTTTACGAATACGTGCGTCACAGCCCCAATCAGCCGCCCATCCTGAAGAATGGGGCTGCCGCTCATGCCCTGCACAATGCCGCCGGTGCGCTCAAGCAGCTCCGGGTCGGTTACGCGCAGCACCATGCTGCGCTGGGCAGGCGCGCTCTGCCGGGCCACCTCCACGATTTCCACGTCGTATTCGCGCATGCCCTCCGTGCCCACGGTGGACAGGATTGTCGCCGGGCCCGTATGCACGGCGTCCCTGCGGCCAATGGGCAAGCCGTCGGGATAGAGCGGATGAGCGGGCATTGTGTCCAGCCCGCCGTAGATGCCGTACAGGTTATTCAGCGCGATGCTGCCCAGCACGCGGTTCTCCCGCAGAAAGCTGCCCTTCAGCTCGCCCGGCACGCCCGCCTGTCCCTTGCGCACATCCACAACGTCCGCCAGCATAATTTCCCCCTTGCCCACGGTAAGCACCTGCTGGGTATCCGTATCGGTGATGGCGTGCCCCAGCGCGCCAAAGCGCGTTTCCCCGCCGATATCGCCATAGAAGGACATCGTGCCCACGCCCGCGGTGCTGTCGCGCACCCACGCGCCAATGCGGTAATCCCCGCTTTGCCCGTCGCGCTTGGGCTCCAGCGTTAGCGCGAGCGTGCTTTCGCCCCGTTTCACGGTTAGGGGAATAGGCGTTTCACCCGAGGTCGTCACAATCTCGGTAAGCTGCGCGGTGCTGGTAAGCTTTCTCCCGCCCGCCTCGGTAATCAGGTCGCCGGGCTTTACGCCCGCCAGGCGCGCAGGGCTATACGCGCCGGTCAGGTCGCTAGTGCCCACCACCAGCACGCCCTGGGTGTGCAGCGCAACGCCCACGGCCTGCCCGCCGGGATACAGGCGCATATCGTCGCTGATTTCAATTTCCACCTCACGCAGCGGCAGCAGGCCCAGAATGCTGATGGTCGCGGTGGTTTTCCCGGAGGCGTTTCCCAGGCTTTCCGCAAGCGGCGCGCCGGCTTCCACGCCCGCCTCGTCTATCTGCATGCGCAGCGGAAAGGGGGCCTCCACCGCGGCCTGCTGGCCCTGCGCCACGCTAAGCGTCTGCGGCAGGTTGCGCAAAAGCTGTGCCTGCGGGGAAAAATGCACAAGGAGCAAAAAGGCAGACAGCAGCCAGCCCGTAGCCTTCCGAAACCGTGAGGATGATTGTCGCATAAAAACGCCTCTTTCTGATGATGCTTCGCAAGGAAGTGTTTGCAGAAAGAGGCTGTTTTCAACGTGGAAATCCCTGTGACTTTTGCCGTTGGCTCCGTTAGCCGATCTGGTGCTTCACGCGGTCGCGCTCCTCAGCGCGCTTACCATTGTTGAAGCGATCCAGCGTGCCTACCAGATAGCCCGTGATGCGACGGATGCGCTCAAAGGCATGTCCATCCTCGCGGCGGCCACACTT
>JALEIQ010000285.1 GCA_022769795.1 Clostridiales bacterium | reverse complement strand
ACGAAAAGAAGCTGTCCCATCGCGTGTGCAAGCATTGCGGTTATTACAACGGCGTTCAGGTCATCGATATGACCAAGAAGGAGAATGCGTAAGCACCTCCCTTTCATACTGTAAGGCTGCTTGAACCCTTCAGGCGGCCTTGCGGTGTATATGCCCCTGGAACAGGAGGAGTACCCTGGCGCGTCGCCTCAGAGAGAGCCGCCCACCGGCTGCAAGGCGGTTTGGATGTACGCGCGGGGGAAGGTCGCCTGGGAGGGCGCGGGGTGAAAAACCATGTAGTCCCGCCGTTGGCGCACGTTACAGCGCAAAGAGGCGGCCTTTGGCCGCAAATGAAGGTGGTACCACGGAGCCGTTCCGTCCTTTGGACGCGGGCGGCTCTTTGCTTTTGCCGCAAGGGAGGATATGCCGTGAACTGGCAAAGGACGCTTTCCCGGTTGAGCCTGCCGGGGCTAATGTTGCTTGCGCTTGGCGCGGTTTTGTGCCTGCGTCCCGCCTGGGCGCTCAGGCTGTTCCCGGCGGGAAAACGGGAACGCCTGCAAACGCCCATAAGGCTTGCGGGGCTTGCCGTCGCGCTTCTGGGCGCGCTGATTGTGTTGGATTTTATTCCGGGCTTGTAACGGAAAAATATGAACCGTTTGGAGGAATTGTCTATGGCGTTTGAAATGGAAAAGGTGTACAATCCTCAGGCCATCGAGGACAAGCTGTACAAAATGTGGGAGGAGAGCGGCGCGTTCACCGCGCACCGCGAGGAGGGCAAAAAGCCCTTCACCATTGTGATGCCGCCGCCCAACATCACGGGCCAGCTTCACATGGGCCACGCGATGGACTGCCTGCTTCAGGACGCGCCCATTCGCTATCACCGCATGAAGGGCGATCCTACCCTGTGGCTGCCGGGCACGGATCACGCGTCCATCGCCACCGAGGTAAAGGTGGTTGAGCAAATGGCCAAGGAGGGCCTTACCAAGGAGGCGCTGGGCCGCGAAGCCTTCCTGGAGCGCGCCTGGGCCTGGAAGAAGGAGTACGGCGGCCGCATCAACCGCCAGCAGCGCCGCCTGGGCGCAAGCTGCGATTGGAGCCGCGAGCGCTTCACCATGGACGAGGGCTGCAACGAGGCCGTGCGCGAGGTGTTTGTGCGCCTCTATGAAAAGGGCCTGATCTATCGCGGCAACCGCATTATCAACTGGTGCCCGGAATGCCAAACCGCGCTTTCCGACGCGGAGGTGGAGTACGAGGAGCAGGCCAGCCACCTGTGGCACATCCGCTACCCCGGCGCGGACGGCGGCGAGGGCGTCATTGTAGCCACCACCCGTCCCGAAACCATGCTGGGCGATACCGGCGTGGCCGTTAACCCCAACGACGAACGCTATACGCAGCTTGTGGGCAAAAAGGTGATTCTGCCCATCGTTAACAAGGAAATTCCCGTTGTGGCGGACGACTATGTGGATATGGAGTTTGGCACGGGCGCGGTAAAGATGACCCCCGCCCACGACCCCAACGATTTTGAGGTGGGCAAGCGCCATAACCTTGAGGTGATTCGCGTAACCAACGACGACGGCACCATGAACGCCAACGCGGGCCGCTTTGAGGGCATGACCGCCATGGAATGCCGCCAGGCCGTGGTGAAGCAGCTTGAGGAAGAGGGCTACCTTGTTAAGATTGAGGATTACACCCACAACGTGGGCACCTGCTACCGTTGCCACCACACCGTGGATCCCGTAACCAGCACCCAGTGGTTTGTAAGGATGGAGCCGCTTGCCAAGCCCGCCATTGAGGCCGTGCGCAGCGGGCGCACAAAGTTTGTGCCCGAGCGCTTCTCCAAAACCTATTTCAACTGGATGGAAAACATCCGCGACTGGTGCATCAGCCGCCAGCTATGGTGGGGCCACCGCATCCCCGCGTGGTACTGCGACGAATGCGGCGAAACCATCGTGGCCAAGGAAGCGCCCGCCGCATGCCCCAAGTGCGGCTGCACGCACCTTCACCAGGACGAGGATGTGCTGGATACCTGGTTCTCCTCCGCGCTGTGGCCGTTCTCCACGCTGGGCTGGCCGCATGAAACCGAGGATCTCAAGTACTTCTATCCCACCGATATGTTGGTAACGGGCTACGATATCATCTTCTTCTGGGTGGCCCGCATGATTTTCAGCGGCATTGAGCAGATGGGCGACGCGCCCTTCCATACGGTGCTCATCCATGGCCTGGTGCGCGACGCGCAGGGCCGCAAAATGAGCAAGAGCCTTGGCAACGGCGTTGACCCGCTAGAAATTATCGACAAGTACGGCGCGGACGCGCTGCGCTTCTCGCTGGCGATGGGCGTAAGCCCCGGAAACGACACCCGCTATTCCGATGAAAAGGTGGAAAGCGCCCGCAATTTTGCCAACAAGGTATGGAACGCCTCCCGCTTTGTGCTCATGAACACCCAAACCCGCGAGGCCATCGACCCCGCGCTGCTTGAGCTGCCGGACAAGTGGATTTTAAGCCGCCTGAACAAGGCCGTGGCCGAGGTAAGCGGCCACATGGAGGACGGCGACTTCGGCATTGCCGCCAACAAGATTTACGATTTTGCCTGGAGCGAATTCTGCGACTGGTACATAGAGCTGTCCAAGGGCCGCCTTATGGGCGAGGACGAAACGCAGAAGCGCAACGTGCGTGGCGTGCTGCTCTACGTGCTGGAGGGGCTTCTCAAGCTGCTGCACCCCTTCATGCCCTTCCTGACCGAGGAGGTGTACCAGCATCTGCCCGAGCACGACGGCATGCTGATTCTGGCAAAGTGGCCCGAGGCGCGTCCCGAATACGCCTTTGACTCGGAGGAGCGCCAGATGGAGGGCCTGATGGAGATCATCCGCGCCATCCGAAACCTGCGGGCGGAAATGAATGTGCAGGCGGGCAAGCGCACGCATGTGACCCTCATTCCCGAGGAGGGCTGGGAAGACACCCTGAGCCTGGCCGGGCCGTATTTGCAGCGCCTGGCCTCCGCCAGCGACGTGGCCATTGGCAACAAGGACGCGCTTGCGGGCGAAAAGGTAGTCAGCGCTGTATGCGCCGCCGGAGAAATCCGCATTCCGCTGGGCGATCTGGTAGACTTTGCCAAGGAGATTGCGCGCCTTGAAAAAGAACGCAAGAACATGGAAAACGAGATTGCGCGCGCCAAGGGCAAGCTGAGCAACCAGGGCTTCCTGGCCAAAGCGCCCGCTCAACTGGTGGAGCAGGAGCGCGAGAAGCTGAAAACCAACGAAAGCATGCTGGAATCGCTTAACGCCCGCATTGAGGATTTGAAACAAAACTAAAAGCCGCGGATGCCGCCGAGGGGCTTCCCCTTCGGCGGCTTTCCGGCAGGAGGAACAGCGTATGCGGATTTTGCTTGGCACGACCAATCCCGCCAAGGCAGCCTATTTTAGCGAGGTGCTGGCGCGGGATGGCGTTTCGTTTGTCACCCTTCGGGATGCGGCCATCAGTGGCGAACCGTCGGAAACGGGGTCAACCCCGCAGGAAAACGCGGCGATCAAGGCGGCGTTTTACGGAAGGCACGCGGATTATGTGATCTGCAACGATGCCGGACTGTATCTGGATCCCCTCGCTTTGGACGATCCACGCCAGCCCGGCCTGCATGTTCGCACGCCAAGGGGCGTCTATTTGGACGACGCGGCGATGCTCGCCTATTACAGCGGCCTGGCGCATGAGCTGGGCGGCCGGGTGCTGGCATATTACCTGAACGGGTTTGCGGTGCATACGCCGCACGGCCTGAAAAGCTATATGCAAAGCCGGGAGGAGGCCCGTTGCGGGGCCTTCTGGCTGGTGGATACGCCGCTGAACTGCCAGAGCAGGCCGGGATGGCCGCTGGACTCCATCTCGCTGTACAGGGATGGACGGCCCTTTTTGCAGGATGGCGCGCAGCAGGCCACGCAGGAGTGGGGCGACAGGAACTGGGTGCGGTTTCTGGAAACCGCGCTGGGCTTTTCCCCAAGGGAGGAAATATGAACGAGCAGGCATTTCACCACATCCCCGTGCTGTTTGACGAGGTGATGGAATGGATGGCCCCCATTGATGGCGGCGTATACGCCGACGGCACGCTGGGCGGGGGCGGGCACAGCGAGGGCATTCTGTTGCGTTCGGGCGGCACGGCCACACTTTACGGCATCGACCGGGATCCGGAGGCGATTGCCGCCGCGACGGAGCGCCTGAGGGCCTATCCGGGCTTTCACGCCATCCATGGCAATTTTCACGACGCGGCGGCGCTGCTGGCCGCGGCGGGTGCGCCGCCGCTGAACGGCGCGCTGCTGGATTTGGGCGTGAGCAGCCACCAGCTGGATGTGGGCGCGCGGGGCTTTAGCTATCACGAGGACGCGCCGCTGGATATGCGCATGGACGCGACCGCGGGAGAAACCGCCGCGGAGTATCTTGCGCGCGTTACGCCGGAGGAATTTCGCCGCGTTTTAAGCGAGTACGGCGAGGAAAAGTGGGCGGCGCGCATCGCGCAGATTTTTGCGGAAAAGCGGCGGGAAAAGCCTATTACCACCACGGCTGATTTGGTGGCCGTTGTGGACGCGGCCATTCCCAAGGTCGTTCGCCGCAAGGACGAGGGGCACCCCGCGCGACGCACGTTCCAGGCGGTGCGCATCGCCGTGAATGACGAGCTGGCTCCCCTGGAAAAGGCCCTGGAGGATTTTGTGGGGCTGCTGGCTCCCGGCGGGCGGCTGTTGGTGATTACCTTCCATTCCCTGGAGGATCGCATTGTTAAAAACGCCTTCCGCCGGATGCAAAACCCCTGCACCTGCCCGCCCAAGGCCCCCGTCTGCACCTGCGGCAAGAAGCCGCTGGGCAAGGTGCTGGCTGGCGGCGCGGTAAAGCCCTCTGAGGAGGAAACGGTTCACAACCCCCGCGCGCGCAGCGCCAAGCTGCGTGTGTTTGAAAAACGCTAGGAGGCCGCATATGCCGGTTTTATACGTGGTGGCAACGCCCATAGGCAACCTGGGGGACATGACGCCCCGCGCCGTTGAAACGCTGAAAAGCGTATCGCTGATCGCCGCCGAGGATACCCGTGTGACGCAAAAGTTGCTCAGCGCGTTTGATATCCATACGCCGCTCACCAGTTGCCATGAGCACAACGAGCGCGGGAAGGCGGTCGCCATCGTGCGGCGCATGCTGGAGGAGAATATCGACGTGGCCGTAACCACCGACGCGGGCACGCCCTGCATCAGCGATCCCGGCAGCGCGCTGGTGCATGAGGCCGTGCGCGCGGGCATTGAGGCGGTGGCGGTGCCCGGCCCCACAGCCATGGCCTCCGCCCTTAGCGTAAGCGGCTTTGAGGTGAGCGAGTTTACCTTCTTTGGCTTTTTGCCCCGGCAGAAGAACGAGCTGCGGGAAAAGCTAACGGACATGGCCCGCCGCTCCAAGCTGGCGGTGGCGCACGAATCGCCCCACCGCGTATGCGCGCTGCTGGCCGCCGTTGCGGAGCAAATGCCGCACACGCTGGTAAGCGCCAGCTGCGATTTAACCAAGAAATTTGAAAAAACGCTGCGCGGCCCCGTAACCGAGGTGCTTTCCCTGCTGGAAAGCGATCCCAAGGCGGAAAAGGGCGAATACTGCCTGGTGTTTTGCTGGGACGAGCGCGACATTCCGGCTCCGGAAGCGCCCAAAGCGGAGCTCTCGCTGGAGGCGCAGCTCTTTGACGGGATTGTGCGCGGCCTTTCGCTGCGCGAGGCCATGGAGGAGCTGATTGCGCGCGGAGAGCGCAAAAACGCCGTCTATGCGGCCAGCCTGCGCGTGAAGGAATATTTGCGGGAAGCTGACGGGAGATGAGCGCGCATGCGTACTGTATGGGTAACCGGCGCGTCCGGCGGCCTGGGGCTTGCAGCAGCGCAGGCCTTTGCCGAGCACGGCTGGCTGGTGATCGCCGGGGCCAGATCCTTTGAGGACGAAGCGGACATGCAAGCCGGGGAGGGGCAAATTCTGCGCCTAAAGCTGGATGTGACCAGCCCCGAAAGCTGCGAGCGCTTCGCCGCCAGGGCGCTTGCGCTGAGCGGGCGGGTGGACGCGCTGGTGTGCGGCGCGGCCATCCTGGTGCTGGGCTCCTGCGAGAATACCTCGCTTGAGGAAGCCATGCGCGTGATGGATACCAACTACGCGGGCGCGCTTCGCATGGTGCGCCTGGCATTGCCGCATATGCGCGCGCAGCGCGGCGGGCGTATCGTATTGTTTTCCTCCATCAACGGGCTGTTGGGCATTCCCTTTCAAAGTGCCTACACGGCCAGCAAGCATGCTCTTGAGGGCTATGCCGAATGCCTGGCTATGGAAACCCAGCCCTTTGGCGTGCAGGTATGCCTGGTGGAGCCGGGCGACCATCGCGGCGGCAGCGGGCGCACAAGGCTGCACGCCGCCGCCGAGGATGAAGCCTCGCCGTACCGGCAGGCCTATCAGGGCGCTTGCGCCGTGGTTCACCGGGACGAAACGAACGGCCTGGAGCCACGGCGACTGGGGGAAAAGGTAGTGCGAAACGTAGAGCGCAGGCATATGCGCTTCCGGCTGCGCGTCGCCAAGCCGGATCAGCATTTGGCGGTGTACTTGCACGACCTGCTGCCCCCGTGGGCGAATCGCGTGATCTTGAATGGGTATTACCGGGAGAAGAAGCGCGAGTAACGGCGGTTTGACGGGGGCTGCTATGGGTGAAACGTTAAAACGCGGGGCGCGGGGAACCATTTTTCCCCGCGCCTCGCGTTTTTTCAGCGCTCTGTGCGTCGGCCCAAGCAGGCCGACCCTGCGGCGGTTCGCGTACCTTTGAGCAAAGCCGGGCGCGGCGGATGCGCCCCCTCTAGCCCTTCACGCCGCCCGCCGTAAGCCCCTGCACAAAGAACCGCTGGCATGTGATGAACACCACAACCACGGGAATGAGCGTCAGCACGGACATGGCGAACACATAGCCCCATTGCGTGAACTGATGCTGGCCGAAAAAGCCCGCGATCGCAATGGGCAGGGTACGCAGCGCGTTATCGTTAATCACGGTATTGGCCCAGGGATATTCCTCCCACGCGGTAAGAAAGTTGAAGATGCTCACGGAGGCGATCGCGGGCGCGGCCAGCGGCAGGGCGATGCGGATATAAACGGTCATCACGCTTGCGCCGTCAATGTAGGTGGCCTCGGTGATCTCATCCGGGATACTCTCCATAAAGCCCTTAATCATAAAGGTGGAAAACGGGATGACCCAGGCCACATAGAAGGGAATAAGCCCCCAGAGCCTGTTCACCAGCCCCAAATGCGTTGCCAGCTCAAACTGGGGCACAATCATCGTTGTACCAGGAATAATCATGGTAAGGATGATAAAGCCGAACAGGAGC
>JALEIQ010000255.1 GCA_022769795.1 Clostridiales bacterium | reverse complement strand
GGTAAGCAGCTTCACCGTACACTTTGACCGTGTGCGCAACATGGCGCTTACGGCGGTGAAGGATACCAAAATCGTGAACGATCACCGATTGATTACCCAAGCGATTGAAAGGCATGACGAGGCCGGGGCTAAGGCTCTGATGGCCAAGCACCTGGAACGGTATAAAATTGACCAATCGGCCCTGCTGTCCGGCTATCCCATGGATTACTTTAAGCAGGCGCAGTAGGGGCGGCATGCAGGGGGAATGACATAAATCCCCGCGCCGCAGCGCCCTCCTAAGAAAGCAACGCGCCAGCCCAGTCAGGCTGGCGCTGCGTCTGTACACACCGCTATCGGAAGCGGCACAATGAAGGGGTACAGGGGCAATAGCCCCTGCCGGGGTTTGGGGCGGAGCCCCAAAATCCCCGCGCCGCAGCGCCCGCCCAAGAAAGCAACGCGCCAGCCCAGCCGGGCTGGCGCTGCGCCTGTACACACCACATCGTGAGCGGCACAACAAGCTTAGTTTTCAGCAAAGGACTGCATGGCCCTAAGGGTCTTTTCAAACAGCTCGTTAAGCTCCCAGCCAAGGCGCTCGGCCCCGGCGGAAATGATCTCACGGGAGCAGCCAGCGGCAAACTTTTTATCCTTGAACTTCTTTTTGATGCTGCTCACTTCCATATCCATCACGCTTTTGCTGGGACGCATCAGGGCTGCCGCGCCAATCAGGCCGGTAAGCTCGTCCGCGGCAAAGAGCACCTTCTCCATTTCATGCTCCGGTTCCACATCGCAGCAGATGCCATAGCCGTGCGAGCAAATGGCGTGGATCATGTCCTCGCCCACGCCCGTCTCGCGCAAAAGCTCAGGCGCCTTTTGGCAATGCTCCTCGGGCCAGCGCTCAAAATCGATATCGTGCAAAAGGCCCACGGTCGCCCAAAAATCGGCGTCACCGCCGTAGCCAAGCTCATTGGCGTACCAACGCATCACGCCTTCTACAGTAAGCGCGTGCTGAATATGAAAGGGTTCCTGATTGTAGCGTTTGAGCAGCTCAAGCGCCTGTTCGCGGTTCAAAGCGGATTGCACGGTTCTTCTCCTCCTCTGATACGGTTTTCCACAAGATCCTCCAGGGTTATGGAATCCAAATAGCGCGATATCACGCCATCCAGCCCCTGCCATAAGGGAAGGGTTTTGCATTCGCCGCAGCGCGGGCACTGGTTGTCCCGCTGCTCCAGGCATTTTACCGGCGCCAGGGAGCCTTCCGTAACGCGCAGGATATCGCCCACCCTGTACATGCCCGGCGGCTTGGCCAGACGGTAGCCGCCCTGATATCCCCGGGAGCCCAGCAGGATATCCGTTCGTACAAGCAGGGGCGCAATCTGCTCCAAGTATTTCTTGGATATCCCTTGCCGGACGGCAATTTCCTTGAGCGTTACCGTCCCATCCGCCTGATGCTGTGCCAAATCGATCAGCATGCGCAGGGCATAGCGCCCACGGGTGGAAATCTTCATAGGCAGCCCCCTTCCTGAACCCTATAATACCATCTATTTCATAGGTTTTCAAGGCGTGTGCGCGTGCCGAAACAGCAAAAAAACCTCCCGCATGCGATTGACAATTTCCTCCTGTACGCATATAATCCTATTATTCAAGTAGGTTTTATTGGAAGGGAGGCGTATGCCATGCTGTGCTGCTGTAGCGGCTGCGCCCCCTCTGCATGGGCGCGCGCCGCCCAAAACGGGGCATGGCTGCGCGCCTCCCCTGTGGGCCGCATCCCGTTTTCCCGCTGTATACGATATGAATAGGGAGGTCTTTCCATGAAACTGTATGCGAATATCACCGAGCTTATTGGCCGCACGCCTCTGGTGAGGCTTTCCAGGTATGAACAGGCGCAGGGTGCCGGGGCAACCATCGCGGCCAAGCTGGAGCTGTTCAACCCCGCCGGCAGCGTGAAGGATCGCGTTGCCAAAGCCATGCTGGACGCCGCCGAGGCAGACGGCCTGCTAAAGCCCGGCGGCACCATTGTGGAGCCCACCAGCGGCAATACGGGCATCGGCCTGGCCAGTATCGCCGCCGCGCGGGGCTATCAAATCATCCTGACCATGCCGGAGAGCATGAGCGTGGAACGCCGCGCCCTGCTCAAGGCTTACGGCGTAAAGCTGGTGCTTACCCCCGCCGCCGGGGGCATGAAGGGCGCGATTGCCAAGGCGCAGGAGATTGCCGCGCAAACGCCAGGCAGCTTTATTCCGGGCCAGTTCACAAACCCAGCCAACCCCGCCGCGCACAGGGCTACCACCGGCCCCGAAATCTGGAACGATACGGACGGCAGGGTGGATATCTTTGTGGCGGGCGTGGGCACCGGCGGCACGCTCACCGGCGTGGGCGAATACCTGAAGGCGCGGAACCCGGCCATCCGCGTGGTGGCGGTGGAGCCCGCCTCCAGCCCCGTGCTCAGCGGCGGCGCGCCCGGCCCGCACAAAATCCAGGGCATCGGCGCGGGCTTTGTGCCCGACACGCTCAATCCCTCTATCTATGACGAGATTATCCCTGTGGAAAACGACGCGGCCATCGCCACCAGCGCGGAGCTGGCGCACAGCGAGGGAATCCTGGTTGGCTTCTCCTCCGGCGCGGCGCTGTACGCGGCGGCCCAGCTGGCCAAGCGTCCCGAAAACCGCGGCAAGCTGATTGTGGTTCTTCTGCCCGATACGGGCGAGCGGTATTTAAGCGATTTGGGCTGAGGCGGCGCAAGCGGAAGCGCTGATACCATACGGCATACGAAAAGAGGCGGGCAAGGAGCGACGGCTTTTGCCCGCCTTTCTTTTGCGGTGGTTTCAGAAGCCTTGTGGCCAGGGAGGCGGCTGCGTTCCCTGCCCAAGTCCAGGGCAAAGGTCCCAATGTGATACGCTTTTTGAAACCCCCGTTCAAGGCGGGGGTTTTTACAGGCAAACAAAAAATCCGCTGTTCTTCACAGCGGACTTTGGTAGCTCCAAGGGGAATCGAACCCCTGATTTCGCCTTGAGAGGGCGACGTCTTAACCGCTTGACCATGGAGCCTGGCTGGGGAACTAGGATTCGAACCTAGACAATACGAGTCAGAGTCGTAGGTGCTGCCATTAC
>JALEIQ010000254.1 GCA_022769795.1 Clostridiales bacterium | reverse complement strand
TTCACCGCTGGGCGTCCCAGCCTATCGCGGATACTGTCGAACGGATTTTTGCTCCTATCGGCACAGAAGCACGCAATGCTGCCACTCCGGCTGAGAGGGAATCGCCACCGGCAGCGCGCTGACCGTTCCGCCGCCAAGCAGCTTGGCCGCGCGCGCGCCCGCCTCCAGCTCCGCGGAGGCGGCGGGCCCTTTGTAGCAGGCCATGTGACCGCCCACGCGCACAAAGGGCATAAGCAGCTCGCACAGCACAGGCAGCGGCGCTACGGCCCGCGCCGCCGCCACATCGTAGCGTTCGCGGTGCGCCGGTTCGCGTCCGCCGTCCTCGGCGCGCGCATGCACAAGCCGCACGTTTTTCAGGCCTAGCGCGTCCACCACGGCAGCCAGGAAGCTTATGCGCTTTCCAATCGAGTCCAGAAGGGTCACCTGCAAATCCGGCCTGGCAATCGCCAGCGGCAGCCCCGGAAAGCCCGCGCCGCTGCCCACGTCAATCAGACGGGCCCCTTGGGGAAACACGCCCTCCAGCTCAAGCGGAGCCAGAGAATCCGCATAGAGCCTGTCCAGCGCCACGGCAAAATCCGTGTCGCCCGTCAGGTTCATGCGCGTGTTCCAATCGCACAAAAGCGCGTGATAGCGGGCAATCCGCTCCGGAGTGCGCCCGTCGCAGGAAATGCCCATCTGCTCGATGCACGCTTCCATCCGCGCGCTCCACGCCCGCTCCGTCACAGCTTCAGCCCCAGGTATTTCACGCCCCAATATTTCACCCATGCCAACGCCTCTCGCAGATGATTCTTAAACCAAAACGAAAACTCCGGCCTGCACTTGCTGCCTGCGCCCTGGGGCGTAAGCCCCGCGTCGCGCGCAATGGCTAGCGCGCGCGGAAGGTGATAATCGCTGGTTACGATTAAAGGCCGCTCGCAGCCCTTTTCCTGCAATATCCGCCATGCGTTGCGGATATTTTCCTTTGTATCGGCGCTTACCGGCTCGCTGATCACATGCGCCTCCGGCAGGCCCTCCGCAATCAGCACGGCGCGCATCACGTCGCCCTCCGGCGCGGGCTCGCGCCCGCCCTGCCCGCCGCACACCACCATGTAGCAGGGACTCTTTTCATAGCATTCCTTGGCCTTGTCCAGCCGCCAGCGAAGCTGCACAGAGGGCTCTCCCGAGGGCAGCACCTGCGCGCCCAATACAATGATGCCGTCATACGCTTCCGCCTGTGGCACGTTAACCTCCCAATAGCACACCAGTCCAATCAGCGCGGCGCAGCACGCCACGCTCGCAATCACAAGCCATACCAACGCGTATAGAAGCCGCCTGGCAAGCCTGGCTCCTGTTTTTTTCCTTTGCATGGGTTACTCTCCCGCCATCTTCTTTTCCAGCCTGGCGCGTATCACAACTTCAGTGGAAGAATCCGCCACGCGGGTATACACGTTCTCGCGTTCCGTCTTCTGTTCGATCAGCCCGGCGTTGACCATGCTAAGCGCCCTGCCCTGAGCAACGATGATGTGATCGGCCAGATAAACGTCAATGCTTTGAAGCAGCTGCAACAGCACGCGCGTCATCTCCACATCCTGCCTGGAGGGAACCACCGAGCCGCCCGGGTGGTTGTGGCACAGCACAATCGAGTGCGCGTTATGCCTGAGCGCCGCCTCCGCCACCATGCGCGGATAGGCGGGCACCTCCACAAGCGTGCCGCGCGCGATGAGCGCATCCTTAATCAACCGCATCTGCCCGTCCAGGCACACGGCGTAAAAATGCTCCTCCCTAAGGCCGTCCAAAAGGCGCAGGCAATGCCGTTCCGCCATGCCGCGGTTGGAAACAAGCTCCCGCTCGCCCGCGCGGCTCCATTCCACCCTGCGGGCCACTTGGGAAAACAGGCTTACAAAAGCAGATGCGTAGGCGCCCATGCCGTCCACCTTGCAAAGCTCCTCCACCGGCGCTTCCAGCACGCCGTGCAGCGAGCCAAACCGGTCGATCAGCGCATGCGCCAGGGGGTTTACGTTTCGTTGCGGAATGGCGTAGAACAGCATGAGCTCCAGCACCTCATGATCCGCAAATCCATCCAGGCCGTGCTGCAAAAACCTTTCCCGCATGCGCTGCCTGTGTCCCGCGTGTTCGCCCGCCATGCCTTCGCCCCCCTTTTGCGCCGCCATGTTAGTATAGCATAAAACGCCGTCGTTGTACAAACCGGCGCGCCACTTGTAACAATTTGCCCGGCCATGCACGCGCAGGGCCCGCGGCGCTGTTTTATTCTCAAAGGCGACGCGCGCGGATGCAGAAAAAAACAATCTTCAGGGGGTTTAATCCGGCGTTCGCATGTTGTATAATAAAAAGCGGCGTATATACTTTTCGATAACGGCAGGGAGGGGAACACATGCAAACCTTATGGGCGCAGATCCGTACCTTGCTTTGGAACGTGTTCAACCGCCCCACCATCGCCGATATTCTGGATATTCTGATCGTTGCGTTTTTGCTTTACGAGCTGCTTATGCTCACCCGGGAAACCCGCGCCAGCGCCGTTCTCAAGGGCTTGGCCACGCTGGTGGTGGCCAGCTGGGTAAGCGACCTTCTGGGCCTTACCGCGCTCAACTGGGTTTTGCGCAACGTGGTGAACAACGGCGCGGTGGTGCTGGTGATTTTGTTCCAGCCCGAGCTGCGCAAGGCGCTGGAGCAGCTGGGCCGCGGCGCGATACACAAAACCTCCCCCGGTACGGATATGGAGGAAAGCTCCCATATCGTGCGTGAAATTACCAACTGCCTGCTCACCCTGAGCCGCCGCCGCGTGGGCGCGCTGATTGTAATCGAGCAGCGCATCGGGCT
The DNA here is from genome assembly GCA_022769795.1 of Clostridiales bacterium. Taxonomy (GTDB): domain Bacteria; phylum Bacillota; class Clostridia; order Christensenellales; family Aristaeellaceae; genus Limiplasma. The sequence continues at coordinate 4,524 of JALEIQ010000254.1, read as the reverse complement.
AAAGGATATTGTGGAAACAGGTACCACGCTTAACGCGCAGATTTCCTCGGCTCTGCTGGAAAATATTTTTGAGCCCAACACCCCGCTGCACGACGGCGCGGTGCTGATTCGTGATACCCGCATCATGGCCGCCGCCTGCATCCTGAGCCTGAGCGAGGGCAAGGGCATCAGCCGCGAGCTAGGCACGCGCCATCGCGCGGCCCTTGGCATTACCGAAACCACCGACGCGATCTCTTTGATTGTAAGCGAAGAAACCGGCACCATCTCCATGGCGCGCGACGGCAGGCTGACCCGCCATTTGGATCGCGCGGCGCTGGAGGACGTGCTTACCTCCATTTACCATCAAAAGGAAACCGGGCTATGGTCCACCCTGATGGAAAAGACCCGCCGGCGGAAAGGAGGCGCGGCATGAATCTTGAGCCCAAAAAGAGCGGCGGGCAGCCCCGCCCAAGCCTGCGCAGCGCATTGAAAAGCGCTCCCCGCCATATCGTCAAGTTTTTATATCATAACTGGCCCTGGAAGCTGCTTGCGGTATTTCTGGCCGTTTGCCTGTGGGCGGGCCTTATCAGCCAGGACGCCACCCTCACGCGCGAGCGCGTGTTTAACGACGTGGCTATCAGCGTAACGGGCGCGGACACTCTGCGCCGCAACAGCGGGCTGATTGTGCTTTCCGGCCTGGAGGAGGACGCGCTTTCCGTGCGGCTGCACGTAAACGTGCCCCAGCGCGAGTACAACAGCGTGTCCGCCTCCTACTATAATCCCCGCGTGGATTTAACCCGCATTACCGGCACAGGCGAGCAAACCCTGAAGATTAACACCACCTCCACCTCTACGTATGGCGCCGTGCGCGCTGTAACGCCGGAAACCATCACCGTGGTGGTGGATGAATATGTGACCAATTACCGCGTGCCCGTATCCATCAACCAAACCGGCGAATGCCCGGAGGGCTATTACGGGGCCGCGCCCACCGCCAACCCCTCCGTTGTGGCGCTCAGCGGCCCAAAAAGTCTGGTGGACCGCATTACCCGCATCAGTGTGGACTTTGACGCCTCCCTTCTGGCCGCGAAAGAGGGCAAGGTGCGCACCGCGCTGCCCATGCGCTTCCTCACCGCCAGCGGCGAGGAGGTGGAAAGCTCCCTGCTGGAGGTTACCAGCGCGGATGTGCTGCTGCGCACCATCATTGTGGAGCAGGAGCTCTACCCCACCCGTACCATTCCCTTGTCTGACGCGGTGCTTACCGAGGGCGAACCCGCTCTTGGCTACCAGCTCAAGGGGGTTACGGCGTCGCCCAGCGTGCTGCTGGCCGCCGGGGACGCGGAGAAGCTGAGCGCCGTGGAAACCCTGTTTATTGACGAGCCTGTGGATATCACCGACCGCGACGAGTCCTTTACGGTGGAGGTGCGGGTAAAGAAGCCTGCCGAGCTTGAGTATATCAGCGCCAACACCATCACCCTTACGGTTGAGATCGTGCCGGTCACGGTTTCCCGCACCTTTGACGGCGTCAAGCTTTTTGCGCGCGGCATAGGCCAGGGGTTGAGTACGAAGCTCAGCGTTAAAACGCTCTCCGTGGCGCTTACAGGCCCGCAGCTTGTTGTAAACAACCTGCGCAGCGCCAATTTGAGCGGGTATGTGGATGTGAGCGGCCTGGAGGCCGGGGAATACGAGCTGCCCGTACAGCTGCACGTGGAGGATCGCGATATGTCCGAGTTGAGCTACACGATCACGCCCGCCACCGTGCTTGTAACATTGGAATAATCTTTTGGAAAGGAGCCGGGACTGAACGGCTTTGCCAATACGCTTCTAACCCTGCTGCTAAGCTGGCTGCGGGTATTGATTAACAACCTATGGCGCTTGATTTCCAGCGAGGACGGCGGCGCGTTTTACCAGTTCCTGTCTGTAAATTGGAAGGTACTGGTATTGGTGTTGTGCGTGGGCGGCTTTGTGATTGACCGCATCATTTATCTGTTTCGCTGGCGGCCCTATTATGTGTGGATGAGCAAGCTGCGCCGCCTGCGCCATACGCCCTCCTCTGAGCAGGTTCCCGAGGATGCGCCTCCGCCCGCCATGGAACCCAGCGGACAGGATGCGCCCTACGCGGATACGCCTTATCCCGATGCCTCCTATCCTGATGCGCCCTATGCCCAAGCGCCCGTCGAGCCCTACGCGCCATCCGGCGGCACCCAGGTATACAGGCCTATCAACACCTTCGCCCCGGAGGCGGATACCCGCCTTTTCGAAGCCGGGCACGCCCCAGGCTTTCAGCCTGAGATTGCAAGCTATGCTCCCGCCTCGCCCGATTTTCCTCTGCAAACCGCCTATGCGCCCCCGCAGCCGGAAACGCTTGATCCCGTTTTTGACGAGGAGCCTGTTTGGGAGGCGGGTGCGGCCTGGCAAAACCCCGCCGCGGGGATGGAAAACTCATTTGGCGCGCCCAAGCCCGAGCCCGTGGCCTATATCCGCGATATGCAGGCGGGCTTTGCCCCGCCAGTGCCGCCGGAGCAGCTTTACGCCCCGCCCGCCGCAACGGCGCAGCCTCCGGCCGACGCCGTGCATCCGGGGCTGGACGACGCGGCCTTGCGCCAAAGCTTTGGCCTTACGCAGCCGCCGCCCATCGTACCGCCGCAGACCTCCCCCCTTTCCGGAGAAATCCCCGAAGATGCGGATGAGGCCCAGGATGGCCGCCTGTTTGTGATGCGCGCTCCCACGTTTCAGCCCTTCACCTCCCGCGGCGGCAGCGCGGACAGGGCGCGCGGGCCACTGGCCCGCCTGGCCAAGAAGGCGCGCGACCTTGTGGGGGATAGCGAGGAAAGCCGCCCCACCATACACGATTTGCGGTCCACCGTGGATGTGTCCCAGGCCTTTCACGAGCCGGTTTATCCCCAATCCAGACAAGGCGGTGACGAGGAATGACCTATCCCTTTGGCAGCCGCTACACCATTTTGGTGGGCAACTATGGAAGCGGCAAAACGGAGCTCTCCATCGCCATCGCCCGCCATATACGCAAGCGGAAGCAGGGCCGCGTGGCGCTGGTGGATTTGGATATCGTAAATCCCTATTTTCGCAGCGCGGAGCAGCGCGCGCTATTGGAAGGCGAGGGCATAGAGGTGTATATGCCCTCCTTTGCTATGTCCACGGTGGATATTCCCGCCCTGCCCGCGGAAATCCAAGCGGTGTTTGAACAGCCTTTTGCCCATGTGGTGATCGACGTGGGCGGCGACGATACCGGGGCCACCGCTTTGGGCCGTTACGCCCCCTATTTGAACGCGGTGCGCGCTGAAACCAGCGTGCTTTACGTGGTAAACCCCTGCCGCCCCCTGAGCGGTACGGAAGATGAGATCGCCGCCCTGTTTGCGCTCATCGCGCGCCAGGCGCGGCTTACGCCGGATCATCTGGTGAACAACGCCAATTTGCAGGAGCAAACCACCCCGGAGGTTCTTATCCAGGCGCAGCAGCTGCTTCTGCGGGCCTCCGCAAGGCTTGGCGCGCCGCTGTCCATGGCCGCGGGGCGCGAGGCGCTCCGCGCCGGGTTGCCCGCCGGGATGCAGGCCATGTATTTTTCCTTCGAGCCCCTAATGAAACCCGAATGGCTGGTGGATGCGCCATGAGCTATCCGCTGCCCGAAGCGTTCGTATCCCGCATGCGTGCCCAGCTTGGTTGTTCTGCGAACGCATACTTTGCCGCTTTGGAGGCTCCCTTTCAGCGCGGCCTGCGCCTAAACCCGCGAAAGCCGTTGCCTATCCAGGCGCAAAACGTCATAGACGGCCTTCTGGAGCCCATTCCATGGCATGCCGCGCTGGGGCATTATCTCTCCCAGGAAAGCTCCGCTGGGAGCGACCCGCTGCATGAGGCGGGCGCGTATTATTTGCATGAGCCCAGCGCCATGGCCCCCGTAAGCGTGCTTGCGCCAAAGCCAGGCGAGCACGTGCTGGATCTGTGCGCGGCTCCCGGCGGCAAAAGCACGCAAATTGCCGATGCGCTGGAGGGCAAAGGGCTATTGGTATGCAACGAGCCCGTGCCCAGCCGCGCCAAAATTCTCAGCCGCAACATTGAACGCATGGGCGTATGCAACGCGCTGGTGGTAAGCGCCGCGCCCGAAACGCTTGCGCCGCTGTGGGCGCAGGCGTTCGACGCGGTTTTGGTGGACGCGCCGTGCAGCGGCGAGGGCATGTTCCGCCGCCACCCCGAAACGCGCGCCGAATGGACGGAGCAATCCCCCGCCGGATGCGCCGCGCGGCAAAGCCGCATCCTCGCCTGCGCGGCACGCATGCTGCGCCCCGGCGGCAGGCTGGTGTACAGCACCTGCACCCTGAACGACGAGGAAAACGAGCGGGTAATCGCCGCTTTGCTCGCCGCAGACACGCAGCTTTATGCCATACCCTTTTCGCTGCCGGCGGGCGGCGGGCGCGTGCTGAACGCGCCGGAGGGCATGCTACACCTATACCCGCATGAGCTGCACGGCGAAGGGCATTTTGTTGCCCTGCTAGGCAAGCGCGGCCAACCCGAGGCGGGCGCGCCGTTCGCCCC
>JALEIQ010000252.1 GCA_022769795.1 Clostridiales bacterium | reverse complement strand
CAACACCAGCATGGAGGTGTGCGTGGACACCTTTGTGGAGCATGTGGACAACCCCACCCAGCGCCAGCATGTAAACCGCGCCTTTTTAACCATGGTAGCCATCGGCAAGGATGGAAAGCCCACCCAGGTGCCCAGCCTGATTCCCGAAACGCTGGAGGAAAAGACGGACTTTACCGCCGGGGAGCGGCGCAGGCTGATGCGCATGCGCAACATGAGCAAATAGGAGGGACGGACATGGACGAGAGGGAAAAGGCCGTTCGACTGTGGTTTTCCATGTGGCTTGAGAAAAAAGACCTGGGCATTCGCAGGCTGTTTTCGCCAAACTGCGTATATGTGGAAAGTTGGGGGCCGGAATACCACGGAGTGGAAGGAATCCGGCTCTGGTTCGAGGAATGGAACACGCGCGGAACCGTGCTGAAATGGGATATCCGCCAGTTCTTCCACAAGGGAAATCAAACCGTTGTGGAATGGTTCTTTCAAAACCAAATGAACGACGGCAGAGCGGAGGTTTTCGAGGGCATGACGCTGGCGGCGTTTGACGCAAACGGCCAAATTTGCTTTCTGAAGGAATTTGGCTGCAACCTTAACCGCTATGACCCCTACTGCGGCGGCCCCAAGCCGCAATTTTCAAACGAGCAAACCCGATGGTTTTAGCACCGGCTGTTATGCAAACGGACGTATTTCCAGACAAGCGCGGGAAATACGTCCGTTTGCGTTTTTACTTCATTACTGCTGCCGCTTGCCGTGCCTGCCGTCCTCGCTCGCGCCCAGGCGGTCGTCCTCCCAAGCGGTTTTCTGCTCGTGAATGGCATACAGCTCGGTATAGTTTTCCGCCTGTCCGGGTGTCTGAACGGCCGCCGGAGTCAGGCCCGTGCATTCCGTTGCCGAGGCCAGCTTCTCAATGCCCAGAATGGGCGGGTTCTCCAGCGGCTTTTTGCCATGCTTTTCGTGCTCCATCTGCAATACGCCTCCCATGATGGTTTCAGCCACAGCTTGCGTAAAACTTTCGTTTGTTATTCGGCATTGTATTTTCTTGACAGGCAGTCGGCGGGGCGGTATCATGGTAGCAGAAACGGCAAAGGAGGCTTGAGGAAATGGCAAAGCTATTGAAATGCCTTGCGTGGGTTGTGAGCGGTTTTTATCTTCTTTGCGTTATGGTCGCCTTATTCGCCATCCCCGCGCAGGACGTCGTATGGGCGGCCAGGCTGCCTGCGGTGCTTGCGGCCATGGTCGTGGCGCTTATTCTCTTTAGCGTCCTGTTTTCCATTGGAAAAATCTTGGAGCTTCTACAGCAATGCCGCGCCACGCAGCTGGAAACCGAAGCCCTGCTTCAAGAGGTTCATGCCGCGCTGTGTCCCTCCTTCGCCTCCTCTCTTGAAACAGCTGAGGCTGAAATGAACGGCAAAGAATAGCTTCCTTTTTCGTTTTCTTTACTTTACTTAGGAGCGATGCTTCTTGAAACGCGAATCCCCCAAAATTGGCTATTATCCCGCCGCGCCCTCCAAACATCCCGGCAACCCTGAGCGTTCAGGCCGCCCCAGCCGCGCAGTCAAGCTGCGGTTTTATGGCGCAATCGCGGTATGCGCCTGCGTATTTGTGGTTTGCGCCGTGCTGCTGATACGGTATTACGCCAATATAGCCGCTTCCCGCCATGCTTCCGAGCAGTTGGGGGAAATTTACCAGTCCTCCCTTGCGGCAACGGATGCGCCGGCGGAAACGCTCCCGTCCTCGAGCGCTCCCACCGCCGCCCCGCGCGTTACCCCGCTTCCCACGCAAGCCCAAACGCCCGCCGCGCAGGCCAGCGCCGCCCCGGCAGGCGCGGATGAGCTTTGGCCCACGGTTTACCCGGACAATCCCAAGCTGAAGGTTTCTGCCGTGTTTGACGAGCTGCAGGCCCAAAACCGCGACATCGTCGCCTGGCTCAAGCTGGAGGGCGAGCTGGAGGAGCCGGTGGTACAGCGCGATAACGTCTATTACCTTACCCACAACGCGCTCTGCCAAAAGAGCATAACCGGCGCGCTGTTTCTGGATGAAACCTGCGACCTTATCCACGTGCCCACGCAAATGGTGGTACACGGCCACAACATGAAGGAGGGAGCCATGTTTGGCTGCCTCAAAAAATATAAGGTCAAGGGGGCTGCCTACTACAAGGAGCATGCCTATATCGACTTTAACACCCTGTATGAAAACGGGCGCTATGTGATTTTCGCGGTTGCGGAGGTGGATATCCGCTCCGGCCATCCCTATTATCTGCCCTTCTGGCAGTATTCCCGCTTCACGGACGAGAAGCAGTTTACGGACTATGTCGCCAGCGTGCGCGCCTGCTCCATGTACCGCTGCAAGGTGGACGTGCAGCCAGGCGACCGTCTGCTTACGCTGTCCACCTGCACCGGCACGGATGATAACATGCGCCTGGTGGTCATGGCCCGCAAAATTCGCCCTGATGAAAACCTGCTGGACCTGAACATGGCCGTAATGAGTACCGTTGACAAGTAATCTGTGAACGCAATTTTGCGAAAGGGCTGGTGTATATGGATATAACTGTCGGGTTTATTGGATGCGGTTCGGCCGTTCAAACAGCCTATGCGCCCGCCTGCGCGGTGCATAGCTGTACGCCCGCGGCCTGGTATGACCCCGTAGAGGAACGCGCGGAAAAGCTGGCGCGCACCTATGGCGGCCAGGTTTTTCAAAGCATGGACGCGCTGCTTGCCGCCAGGGTTCGGGCTGTGATGATTGACCTGCCCATTGCCCTGCGCGCACCGGCGATCTGCGCCGCGCTGAAGGCCGGATGCTATGTGCTGTGCGAGCTGCCCCTCACCATGGATTTTGACGGCGTGTGGGCCCTGATCGTTGCCACGCTCGACGCTCCCGGAAGGCTGATGGCCGCGGGCGCGCCGCGGTTCAGCGTGTTGAAAAACTCCCCGGGAGGTGTCGGAGGGCCGCAGCCCTCCGACTGTAATCTGAACCCAGCGACCTGTGCGGGGGGTTCGGAAGCCTTGCGTAGCAAGGTTTCCTTGCAGGATTCACCGGCCGCGCCACAGGCGCAGGTGAATCCTGTTTCGGCGGAAAAGATCGCGCAGCGAGCTTTTTCGACGGTCTGGGCCGCGGACACGCCGCGGCTTTCCCCTGCCCCCGAGGCGCTTTGCGCAATAGGGGCCGTCCAAAGCTTTGAGGCGTCGTATAGCTGTCCCCGTCCCGTACATGCCGCCAGCGCCATGGAGTCGCTCGCCGCAGCGGCCATCGGCGCGCTGCACACGCTGCTGGGCGTGCCCTTTACCGATGTATGCGCTATGGAAAGCCCCAATCAGACAGACGCGCATCTTCTGCTTTGCACGGACAGCCGTATTACCGGTCAGCTGCACGTGGGCTGGCACGGGCGGGAGGGCGGCCACATCCGCGTCTATGGCGGAGAAGGAACGGCGGATTTCTCTTTGGAGGCGGTTTCCCTGCGGGAGCACGCGGATGCGTTCCTGCATGCCCTCCAAACCGGCGCTTCTCTCCCGGAGAACGTTCAGACCCTGCTGGCGGCTCACCAAGTGGCGCTTCTGGCGCGTCGCAGCGCAACGGAAGGAAAGCGCCTCTATGTGCGCCTCGACTGAGCGTTTCCCCCTTTACAACCGCCAAAAACTGTGCTATCATACCAGCCAGCAGCTATGATGAGGACGGGTGCGCCTCCATCACGGCATAGCGAGCCCGGAAACGGTGGAAGCCGGGCGCTGTGTTGGCGCGCCGGATCACCTTGGAGCTATCAGCCTGATGGCGTTGTGCGCCGTAAGGCGGGTCGGGCGCTCCCGTGACAGGGCCAGCCGGTAATCAGGGCCGGTATGAGTGGGCGGCCAAAGGCCGTCAAAATGGGTGGTACCGCGGAAAAAGGCATTTTCCGTCCCGTTGTGCGGGGCGGTTTTTTCTTGCCCCGAAAACCCCACTATCCAAAGGAGGTTGCAAACCCAATGTATCGCAAAGTACCAACGGACATGAACTTTGTTGAGCGCGAAAAGCAGGTGCTGGACTTTTGGAAGCAAAACGGCATCATCGAAAAAAGCTTTCATCACCGCGACGGCGCGGAGCGCTTTACCTTCTTCGACGGCCCGCCCACGGCCAACGGCCGTCCGCATATCGGTCATATTGAAACCCGCGCCATCAAGGACTTGATTCCGCGCTTCCAAAGCATGAATGGCAAGGACGTGCTGCGCAAGGCCGGTTGGGATACCCACGGCCTGCCCGTGGAGCTTGAGGTGGAAAAGACCCTGGGCCTGGACGGCAAGCCTCAAATCGAGGCTTACGGCATTGAGCCCTTTATTGCCGAATGCAAAAAAAGCGTTTGGAAGTACCAGCATGAATGGGAAGAAATGAGCGACCGCGTGGGCTTCTGGGCGGATATGAAGAATCCCTATATCACCTATAAGGACGACTATATCGAAAGCGAATGGTGGAGCCTTAAGGAAATCTGGAAAAAGGGCTTGCTCTACCTGGGCCATAAGATCGCCCCATACTGCCCCCGCTGCGGCACCGCGCTTTCCAGCCACGAGGTGGCGCAGGGCTATAAGAACGTAAAGGAAACCTCCGCCTATGTGCGCTTCCCCGTCAAGGGCGAGCAAAACACCTATTTCCTGGCCTGGACCACCACGCCCTGGACGCTTCCCAGCAACCTGGCCCTGTGCGTCAATCCCAGAGATACCTATGCCCGCTTCACCGTGGAGGGGCAAACCTATATCATGGCCAAGGCGCTCATTTCCGCCATCTTCCCCGATAAGGAAATCGAAATCCACGCCGAAATGCCGGGTCGCGAGCTGGAGGGCATGGAATATGTGCCGCTGTTTGACTTTGCCGTGGGCAAGCTGGATAAGCCCGCCTGGCATGTGGTATGCGACGATTACGTCACCATGACGGACGGCACCGGCATCGTTCATATCGCGCCCGCCTTTGGCGAGGACGATAACCGTGTCTGCAAGGAAAACGATCTTCCCTTTGTGAACTTTGTGGATACCCAGGGCTGCATGACCGCCGATACCAAATGGCCCGGCGTGTTCGTTAAGGATGCCGACAAGCTGGTTCTGGCGGATTTGAAGGAGCGCGGGTTGCTGTTCGCCGCCGTACCCTTCGCGCATGATTATCCCTTCTGCTGGCGCTGCGATCATCCCCTGCTGTATTATCCCCGCCCCACCTGGTATATCAAGATGACCGCCGTAAGGGACGAGCTGGTAAAGAACAACCGCACCATCAACTGGATGCCCGAAAACATCAAGGAAGGCCGCATGGGCACCTGGCTTGAAAACGTGCATGACTGGGGCCTCAGCCGCGAGCGCTATTGGGGCACGCCCCTGCCCGTGTGGACTTGCGAGTGCGGCCATATCCATGTGATCGGCTCCAAGCAGGAGCTGCGCGACATGGCCACCAAGCCCCTGGGGGATATCGAGCTGCACCGCCCCTACGTGGACGAGGTGGAAATTACCTGCCCCGAATGCGGCAAACCCATGCACCGCGTGAAAGAGGTAATCGACTGCTGGTACGACAGTGGCTCCATGCCCTTTGCGCAGTGGCACTATCCCTTTGAAAACAAGGATATCTTTGAAAAGCGCTTCCCCGCCAACTTCATCTCCGAAGCGATTGACCAAACGCGCGGCTGGTTCTACACGCTCAGCGCCATTTCCACGCTTTTGTTTGAGCGCGCGCCGTTTGAAAACTGCATCGTGATGGGCCACGTACAGGATAAGGACGGCCAGAAGATGTCCAAGCACAAGGGCAACGTGGTGGATCCCTGGAGCGTGTTGAACAAGCAGGGCGCGGACGCCGTGCGCTGGTATTTCTATACCGCGGGCGCGCCGTGGCTGCCCAGCCGTTTCAGCGACGAGGCCGTCAACGAGGGCCAGCGCAAGTTCATGGGCACGCTGCAAAACACCTATGCCTTCTTCGTGCTCTATGCCAACATCGACGCCTTCGATCCCAAGGACCACCCCATCGAAAAAGCGAAGCTCACCCTGATGGATCAGTGGGTGCTTTCCCGCCTGAACCAGCTTATCAAGCGTGTGGACGACGACCTGAGCAACTTCCGCATTCCCGAAGCCGCCCGCGCCATTGGCGATTTTGTGGACGAGTTGAGCAACTGGTATGTGCGGCGCGGCCGCGAGCGCTTCTGGGGCAAGGGCATGGACGATACCAAGGAAGCCGCCTTTGCGACCCTCTACACCGTGCTTGTAACCCTCAGCAAGGTAATTGCGCCGTTTGTGCCCTTCATGGCCGAGGATATGTACCAGAACCTGGTGCGCAGCGTGGATGAAACCGCGCCTGAAAGCGTGCACCTGTGCGACTTCCCCACCGCGGATGAAAGCCTGATTGACGAAAACCTCAACACGCAGATGAGCGCGCTATTGGAGGTTGTCAGCCTGGGACGCGCCTGCCGCGCAGGCGCAAACCTCAAGGTTCGCCAGCCCGCTTCCTCGCTGTACGTGAAGGGCACCCGCTTCGACGCGGCCTTCAGCGCCCTGGCCGAGGACGAGCTCAACGTAAAGCAGATCGTCTTTACCGATGACGCCCGCGCCTTCACCACCTATAACCTAAAGCCGCAAATGCGCACCCTTGGGCCCAAGTATGGAAAGCTTCTGGGCCGCATCGGTCAAAAGCTCAAGGAGCTGGACGGCAACGATGTGGTGGACGCCTTTAACCGCGGTCAAACGGTGCGCTTCACCCTGGACGATACCGAGGTGGTGCTCGCAAAGGACGATGTGCTCACCGAGGCTACCCAGAAGCCCGGCTTTGCCGCGCAGACGGATGGCGGCGTAACCGTGGTTCTGGACTGCAACCTCACCCCCGAGCTGATTTGCGAGGGTTACCAGCGCGAGATGATCTCCAAGCTGCAAAACATGCGCAAGGACGCGGAGTTTGAGGTGAGCGACCGCATCGAGGTTACCTACGAGGGCGACGACGAGCTTGCAGCCGCCATCGAAAGCGGGCGCGACTTCATCATGCGCAGCGTGCTGGCCGTCAAGCTGGAACGCTCCGCCGCTCCCGAGGGCGTGGAAGCCAAGGCCTGGGATCTCAATGGCAAAAAGGCCGTTATGAGCGTGCGCCGCGCATAACTATCGATAAACCACATGGGAGGTGTCGGAGGGCCGCAGCCCTCCGACTGCAATCCGAACCCAGCGACATGTGCGGTGGGTTCGGAAGCCTTGCGTAGCAAGGTTTCCTTGCAGGATTCACCGGCCGCGCCGAAGGCGCAGGTGAATCCTGTTTCGG
>JALEIQ010000024.1 GCA_022769795.1 Clostridiales bacterium | reverse complement strand
CTGAAAGGCAAGTTCTTCGCTGGGTACGTAAAATGTTGAAGGAGTCCCGTAGGCTGTTTGAAAAAGCGGTCTGCCGGGTACGATAGGCATTTTCCCCCTCTTTCCTGACGGTTTGTGTGAAGGAAAGAGGGGGTTTTGTTTATGGTTTTTCAGGATGCGATGGTGGAGTTTGGCTTTGATTGCAAGGCGCGAAAAGTTCCAGCGGCGCATACCCTGGGCCGATGATTTGGGAGGAAGAAAAAGCGGCGGCAGCCCGAAAGGTCGCCCGCCATATAGAAAGGGAGCAGACCACGCTTTTGTGGCGGCTCCCGCTTTTTTATACTCTTGTGCCATCTGGGAAACGAAGTATTTGAAGATGGTATAACAAAATGGCACCCCCGCGTTGCGAAAACGCAGGAGTGTTGCTTTTTATTCGGTTTGTGCAGCAGGAATGCCGCCTTCCCACAGTTCATTACAGGACAAGTCTATTTCATCGTTCCAAGAGATTCCGTAGCCCCCTTGGTCAACCTTTACCTGTTCAAACAATCCTTCAACACCCGCCAGGGCTTCAAAGGGCTTCCACTGTTTCAGCAGCGGTTTCACATCGTAACGCTTTTCAACGCCGTTGCAGAAACGAACGCCCAACCACAAATCCGCAAGCGGTCTGACAGCCTCAACATAATAAAACATTGTGGTTCCTCCTTAATCCAGAGGCGGCAAAGACACAAACTTCTGCGTTTCCCAAATACGCAGCAAATCCTTTTGATGGATCGTAACCCACTCCTGAACCATCTTTAACGCTCTGGCGGGCAAGTCGCCTTCCATCAGCTCCAGCGTCTGAATATCAACCGCACTCATATATTCGCCATAGAACGCGTGAATGTGGGGAGGATTATGTTCCCGCTACTGAAAATACATCTTTATCATCATGCCATAGAACCTTGACAATATTGGTATTGCAAACGCCTCCCTGTGGACAGTATAGCATAAATGGGGCTGATTTATCAAGCATGAAGAAGCCCATTCCAACAGCGGAATGGGCTTGTTTGCGCTTTGACAGGCATGATTTGGCTTTTTACTTTTCGGGAAACAGTATTTTTGAGGTTGCAGGCTAATGCCCCTGCACCCCTACATTTTTTCGCCATCCAAGGTCGTCGGCCTATAACACCGGCGGGTTTTGCATCCTATCGAACGTTTGTTTGACAACGCTTCATAAAACCTGTATCATAGCAAGGGTTGGAAAGGGGCGAAGGGCAAATGGTCGTTTTGGGAATTGACCCGGGCCTGGCTACGCTGGGCTGGGGCGTGATTGAGGCAGAGAGGGGAAAGCAAAGGCTGATTGATTACGGCTGTATCCTTACTACGCCGCAGCAGCGCTTTCCCGAACGCCTCAGGCAGATTGGCGAGGATATGCGCGCGCTGCTCAAAACCTATCAGCCCGAGGAAATCGCGTTTGAGGAATTGTTTTTTGCCAAAAACGTAACCACCGCCCTTACCGTGGGCGCGGCGCGCGGCGTAAGCATAGCCGCCTGCGCTGAATATACCACTAGGCTATACGAATATACCCCCATGCAGGTAAAGCAGGCCATCGTAGGCTATGGCAAGGCGGAAAAGCAGCAGATTCAGCAAATGGTAAAGCTGCTGCTGCACATGGAGCAGATTGCCAAGCCGGACGACGCGGCGGACGCAATCGCCATAGCGCTTACGCACGCGGCCACCGGCCCCGCACGGGAGCAGTTCAAGATGAAATGAGGCGTTTGGCATGATTGCAATGCTAAAGGGCGTGCTGATGGAGAAAAGTGAAGGAGAAGCCGTGGTGATGACCGCCGCCGGGCTGGGTATGTGCGTGCAGTGCAGCATGACCACGCTTTCGGCCCTGCCTGCCGCTGGGCAGGAATGCACGTTGTACACCCATATGAATGTGCGCGAGGACGCAATGGAGCTGTTTGGCTTTGCCCACAGGGAGGAGCGCGAAATGTTCCGCAGGCTGACCAGCGTAAGCGGCATAGGGCCCAAGAGCGCGCTTGGCGTGCTGGGCAGCATGCCATTGAGCGACCTGCGCCTGGCCATTTTAACGGGCGACGCGGCGGCCTTGTCCCGCGCGCCGGGCATTGGCAAAAAAACGGCGCAGCGCATCAGCCTGGAATTGAAGGACAAGCTGGCACAGGAGGCGCTGAACGGCGCGGACGATATAGATGGCGCGCTGTTTGCGGCGGACGAGCAGGCCCCCGCGCAGGACGCGCTGAGCGAGGCTATGCTGGCCCTTAAATCACTGGGTTACACGCCGCAGGAGGCAGCCGCCGCCCTCAAGGGCGTAAAGGGTCAGGCCGATACGCCGGACGAGCTGATTAAGCTGGCGCTGCGCCATATGGCGCAAAACGCGTAGGGAAAGAGGGAAAGGGAACATGAAGGGGCGGCATTTCAGGAAATGCGCATTCATTGCGCTAGTGCTGGGCATGGCGCTGCTGTGCGGGGCGGCTATGGCGCAGAGCGTGGGCACGATGAATGAACTTGAGGAGGCGGTAAAGGCTGCCAGGGGCGGCGACGTTATCACCCTTACGGCGGATATTCGCTCAAAGAGTTCAGAGTTGAATTCGCTTGTGAATACCAGAGGCAAGGAAATCGTCATTGACCTGGGCGGGCATGAGCTCTACTACCCTTACTTTGAACAGGGAACGTTTACCGTGCGCAACGGCTTCCTTGTGTGCGCGTGCCTGTTTGGCAACGGCAAGGCGCTTACCGTAAACCTTGCTGAGGACGTGCATTGTAGCGGGAAGAACACTGTGGCAGGAGTTGTCATCAACAATGAAAAGGGCGGAAAAATCGCTTTTTCAAACGCGGGCAGCATCGAGGGCCATTTTGGCATCCAGCTCCTCTTCTATAAGAAAAACGCGATTCAGGTTGTCAACACAGGTACGGTGACGGCGGATGTGTACGCGCTTGAGCTTCAAACGCTTGACAGCGGCGACGCGAAGGTCGTAAACGATGGCCTGCTGAAAAGCCAGTGCTGCGCCGCCGTCAAGCTTGATAACCGAAGTGGAAAGAATACGTTGACGCTAAACATAGAGGGCAAGGGCTCGTTGGTGGGAGCGTGCGGGATTCACGCTATAGGCAATACCGCCGTAAACGCTGATCAGCGCATTACGGCTACCTATACCCCCGAAAAAAACGCCGCGGTTCTGGCGGAGGAGGAAAACCGAAGGCTGATTTATCAAAGGCAAAGCGTTAAGATAACGGGAAATATGATTGAAGAAGGCGACAGTCTGTATGAGGATATGCAGGCGTTCGCCAGCCTGCGCGGCGAGGAGGAAAACGGCGTGGCGGTGGCTATCCAGAACGAGGATGGCGATACCAACAGCCTGAGCCTTTCCGGCACGCTTAACGCCACGAAGCGCCTGCTTTTGCTGCCGGACGTTTTGCCCTATGGCCCAAAGGCGAAGGTAGAGGTGCACTCCTCCGTGGCTCCGGACAGCCAGGCGGACTTTTTTGACGTATGGCTGCCGCTGGAAAAAAGGCCGAAGGAGTTTACCGAAGCAGAGGTGGAAAAGCAGCTAAAAGCCGGTATGAAGCGCCTGGATGTGGAGGACTTTTTGGCGGGCGGCGGTCGCCTGCGCGTGTGTGTGAGCGCGCCTGTACTAAACGCCGAGGGAAAGATGCTGATATCCCTATCCCGCAACGCGCTGTTGCAGGACTATATGGGCGGGTATCTGACCGACAAAGGAATGGAATGGGTTGACGGCGTTGCCGAGGAAATCTATAACCAGAAGATGAATGTAATCACCGACAAGAAGGAGTTGGCAGCCGCGTTTGAAGGCGCGATAGCCGCCGATGGCAAATACGCGGTCTACCTGGACAGCGATGTGCTTATTTGGGACGAGGAGCTGAACGGCTATCAGAATTTTGGCGCGTATCGTCCAAAGAAGGGCGGAAGGCTGTATGTGGAAGGCAACGGACACATCCTGCAAAACGGCTGGATAAAAGCTGATTCGCCGCTTATCCTGCGCAATGTGACGTTTGAAAACGTTAGCATTGTTGGAGAGTCCGCTCTTGAAGGCTGCTGTTTCACCAACTTGGAACTAAGCGCTGGAAAGTCAAGCCTTGTGGGCGTGACGGCTGAGAAAGACAATGCTAGACTGAAAATAATGGATTCGGACGTGGAGATTGGTGCGGATTGCGCCATGAACCAGCTTTCTGTCACGCTTTGGGATAAGGGGACGATGACAATCGTCAACAATGGTAATATTGCCGGTCAACTCTACGTTCACGCAGAGGGCGGCATAATAAATCTCTCTGGCGAAGGCCACGCGGGGAGTATTCGCCTTTTTGATGATTCATCGCGTTATAAAAAGAAAGCCGCCTTTAAGGTAGAGCAGGATACGGACGAGCTTGAAATTCAAGTGGACGCCAAAGCAAACGTTACCTATACTGGCGACGTAAGCGGCGACATAAACATAGAAGAACTAAAAAAGGGAACGAGCATTACGCTGATTGGCACGGTGGGCGGAGAGGTGACCGTTTCCTTCAACGCTGATGCGCTGGGCCTTGAAGCGGATGGCAGAGCTGTGGAAAACTATACGAACGCGTGCCTGAAGGGACTGAAGTTGAGCAAATGTAAAACCACGCAAAATGAAACGCCCGCTGTGCGGTTGAGCGAATATGGCGCGATGCATATTCGAACGGATGAGTTCAGCGAGGATTATCTGTCCCTTGAGGCAAATATCGTGAATTACGATATTTCGTATGACGGTGAAAAGATTGTATGCTCGGGGCGTACACACACAACCCAAAAGTGGGAGAGAAGCGAAGAACACGGCGAATGGGGCGACCCCGTTTACGAAACGGTTGTGCGCTACGACGCGGAAGGAAACGTTGCAGATTGACGCGGGCGGCACGCAACAGCAAAAGGGAAAAGAGGCGCGAACATGGACGACAGAATCGTTTCAACCGGCTTTCGTGAGGGCGAGGACGAGCAGGAAAGCAGCCTGCGTCCCAAAAGCCTGCGCGAATATATCGGGCAGGAGAGCGTGAAGCAAAACCTGCATATTTCCATTGAGGCGGCGCTCAAGCGGCATGAGCCGCTGGATCATTTGCTGCTGTACGGCCCGCCCGGACTGGGCAAAACCACGCTGGCGGGCATTATCGCCTCGGAGATGGGGCAGAACATCCGCATTACCAGCGGCCCGGCCATCGAGAAGGCGGGCGATCTGGCCAGCATTTTAACCAACCTGGCCGATGGCGACGTGCTCTTTATTGACGAGATTCACCGCCTGAGCCGCTCCGTGGAGGAGGTTTTGTATCCCGCCATGGAGGATTACGCGCTGGATATCATGATTGGCAAGGGGCCCACGGCGCGCAGCATCCGGCTGGATTTGCCGCGCTTTACGCTGGTGGGCGCAACCACGCGCGCCGGTCTTTTAAGCGCGCCGCTGCGCGACCGCTTTGGAATGCTGTTCCGCCTGGAAATGTACACGCCGGAGGAGCTTTCGGCCATTGTGAGGCGCAGCGCGGGAATCCTTAACGTACGCGCGGAGGATGACGGCATTTTGGAGATTGCCCGCCGCAGCCGTGGCACGCCGCGCATTGCCAACCGAATGCTGCGCCGCGTGCGCGACTTTGCGCAGATCCGCGCGGACGGGGTAATCACGCGCGAGGTGGCCCGCCAGAGCATGGATATGCAGGACGTGGACGAGCTGGGCCTGGACAAGCTGGACCGCACCATGCTTGCCACCGTGATGGACAAGTTTGGGGGAGGCCCGGTGGGCTTGGAAACGCTGAGCGCCATGACGGGCGAGGATGCCACCACCATTGAGGACGTGTACGAGCCGTATTTGATGCAACTGGGCTTTATGCTGCGCACACCGCGCGGGCGCGTGGTAACGTCGGCCGCTTACGAGCATATGGGGCGTAAGCCCATAGCGCCGCCCGACGAGGGGGAACAGATGAGGATATGAAAACCAGCGATTTCGATTACGAACTGCCCCAGGAGCTGATTGCACAAACGCCTATGGAGCCGCGCGACCACAGCCGCCTGCTGGTATATAACCGGGCGGACGGCAGCGTGGAGCATCTGCATTTTTACGATCTGCCTCGCTTCTTGCGCAGGGGCGATGTATTGGTGATTAACGAAACCAAGGTGATTCCCGCGCGCCTGCTGGGGCGGAAGGAGGATACCGGCGTACCCGTGGAGGTGCTGCTGCTAAAGCGCCTGGAGCGCGACGTATGGGAGGCGCTGGTGCGCCCTGGCCGCAGGCTGCGCCCGGGGGCCATGTGCACCTTTGGCGAAGGACTTTTGCGCGCGGAGAACATCGACACGGCGGAGGACGGCGGACGCAGGGTGCGTTTTCATTACGAAGGCGTGTTTGAGGAAATTCTGGACAGGCTGGGGCAGATGCCCCTGCCGCCCTATATTCACGAAAAGCTTCAGGACAAAACCCGCTACCAAACCGTGTATGCCAGGGAGGAGGGCAGCGCCGCCGCGCCAACGGCTGGGCTGCACTTTACGCCCGAGCTGCTTGAAAAGATTCGCGCCATGGGCGTGGAGATTGTGCCGGTGCTGCTGCACGTGGGCCTGGGTACCTTCCGCCCGGTGAAGGCGGAGGATTTGAGCGAACACCATATGCACGTGGAGAATTACGAGGTAACGCCGCAGGCCGCCGCCAGGATTAACGCCGCGCGGGCGGCGGGCGGGCGCTGCGTATGCGTGGGCACCACCAGCGTGCGCACGCTGGAAACCGTTACAGGCGAGGACGGGCTTGTGAAAGCCCAAAGCGGCGATACGGGCATTTTTATTACGCCCGGGTATACCTTCCATGCTACGGATGCGCTGATTACGAACTTCCATTTGCCCCAGAGTACGCTGCTAATGCTCATTTCCGCGCTGATGGGGCGCGAGGAGGCTTTGCGCGTGTACCGCGAGGCCGTAGCGGAAAAGTACCGCTTTTTCTCCTTTGGGGATGCGATGCTCATTTTATAACTACCGTAAGGAGGGTTGAATGATGGAATTGCTGGAAGCCATTCACGCCCGGCGAAGCTATCGCGGGCACTATCTGCCGGACGCGGTTCCGCGCGAGGATCTCAGAAAAATCATGGAAGCGGCGCTTGCCGCGCCCTCGGGCTGCAACCTGCAAACCACAAGCGTTATCGCCGTTGACGATCCCGCGCTGATGCGCGATATCGCCGCCATTGTGAAGAAGCCCTGGATTGCTTCCGCACCTGCGGGCATTTGTGTGCTTGCCAGGGAGCAGATCGGCCCCCGCGGCGTAAGCTACCATGTGCAGGACTATGCCGCCGCGATTGAAAACGCGCTGCTGGCCATTACCGCGCTGGGTTATGAAAGCTGCTGGCTGGAGGGCTACGTGACCTATGTGGACGGCATTGGTCGCGCCATTGCGGACAGGCTGGGCGTGCCCGACAGCCTGCGGCTGGTGGCCTATTTGCCTGTGGGCAAGGCGGCCGAGGCGGGGGAGCGCAAGGAGAAGCGCCCCTTTGAGGACCGCGCGTGGTTTAACAGCTATCAGGCGCCTGAAATGCGCTAAACAAAACTTCCTTTGCGTCCGGCTGACTGCGGCAGCCGGACGCATTCGGGCCGGCGAAAAAGATCGAGCAGCGAGCAATTTCGCAGATTGAGGGTTCACCTGCGCCTACGGCGCGGCCGGTGAACCCTGCAAGGAAACCTTGCTACGCAAGGCTTCCGAACCCACCGCACATGTCGCTGGGTTCGGATTACAGTCGGAGGGGACGAAGGTGAACGTGGCCCCTGTGGGGCCTTGAGCGAAGCCCAAAGCGAACCGAAGGAGTCAACCGAAACGAGCAGAGAGCACGGTCAGTGCCCTCTGCGACGATTAAGGTTGCGGGTCTGCGACCCTCCGACACCTCCCAGGGGGTATATCGATAGTCTGATGCGTCCGACTGACTGCGGCAGCCGGACGCATTGCTTTTTCAAATGATAAAAAATGCTGTTTTTGCAGATTTTCTTTTGTATTTTCCCTTGTTTCGGCAAAGCTGGCGTGTTATGATAGTTCGGTTGAGAAGCAAGGGGGAGCATGCATGCGCATCGGATTTGACCACGACCGCTATACAACCATGCAATCGGAGCATATTCGCCAAAGGATCACCACCTTTGGCGGAAAACTTTATTTGGAACTGGGTGGAAAGCTCTTTGACGATTACCACGCGGCCAGGGTGCTGCCGGGGTTCAAGCCTAACAGCAAGGTAGAAATGCTGCTGAACCTGAAGGAGCAGGCTGAACTGGTAATTGCCATCAATGGCGACGATATTGAAAAAAGCAAGGTGCGCGGCGACCTGGGCATCACCTATGACGCGGATGTGCTGCGCCTGATCGACGCGTTCCGCGATATCGGCCTGTACGTGGGCAGCGTGGTAATGACCCGCTGGCGTGGGCAGCACACGGCGGAGCTGTTTAAGCAGCGGCTTGAGAACCTGGGCGTTCGCGTATTTCGGCATTTTCCTATCGAGGGGTATCCCTATGACGTAGAGAAGATTGTAAGCGACGCGGGCTTTGGGCGCAACGAATATGTGCAAACCAGCCGTCCCTTGGTGCTGGTAACGGCGCCAGGCCCCGGAAGCGGCAAAATGGCCGTATGCCTCAGCCAGCTGTACCAGGAGCATCAGCGCGGCGTACAGGCCGGTTACGCCAAGTTTGAAACCTTTCCCATCTGGAACCTGCCGTTGAGCCATCCTGTGAACATCGCCTATGAGGCGGCTACAGCCGACCTGGACGATGTGAACATGATTGACCCCTTCCATCTGGACGCCTATGGGGAAACCACGGTGAATTACAACCGGGATATTGAAATTTTCCCGGTGCTGAACGCCGTTTTTCAACGTATTTACGGCAAATCGCCCTATCAATCGCCTACGGATATGGGCGTAAACATGGTGGGCAACTGCATCGTTGACGACGCGGTATGCCGCGAGGCGGCAAAGCAGGAGATTATCCGCCGGTACTACGCGGCCCGGTGCATGCTGGCGCAGGGCCACTCAGAGCAGGCCGAGGTGGACAAGCTGCAAATGCTCCTGCAAAAGACCGGCCTGAGCGCCGAAATGCGGCCTGTGATCGCGGCGGCGCGCAAGCGGGCGGAGGAAACCGACGCTCCCGCCCTGGCTCTGGAATTGCCGGACGGGCGCATCGTTACCGGCAAAACCTCGAACCTGCTGGGCCCTTCGGCAGCGCTTATTCTAAACGCATTGAAGGCGTTGGGTGGTATTGACCAGGGGGCCGACCTGATTTCGCCTACGGTGATTGAGCCGCTGCAATCCCTCAAGTGCAATTATCTGGGCAATCACAACCCGCGCCTGCACAGCGACGAGGTGCTGGTGGCGCTGTCCATCTGCGCGGCAACGGAACCCGACGCCGCGCACGCCATGCGGCAGCTTCCGCTTCTGGCCGGATGCGAGGCGCATTCCACCGTTATTCTGCCGCAGGTGGACGATAACATTTTCAAACGCCTCAAGGTGAACCTGACCTGCGATCCCAAGTACCAAAGCCACAAGCTGTATCATAAGTAATATGTGCCAGGATGGAAGAAAGGCGGGGCATTGAATGAATACCAAGTTTATTTTTGTCACCGGCGGCGTGGTTTCTTCATTGGGCAAGGGCATAACGGCGGCTTCTTTGGGACGGCTGCTCAAGTGCAGAGGGCTGAAGGTTTCCATTCAAAAGTTTGACCCCTACATCAACGTGGACCCCGGCACCATGAATCCCTACCAGCACGGCGAGGTATTTGTAACGGACGACGGCGCGGAGACCGACCTTGACTTGGGCCACTATGAGCGCTTCATCGATGAAAGCCTTACGCAGAGCAGCAACGTGACCAGCGGCCGCGTATATAAAACCGTAATCGACCGCGAGCGGCGCGGCGAATACCTGGGCGCGACCATTCAGGTGATTCCGCATATCACCAACGAGATCAAAAGGAACATTCTGGCCGTGTCCCGCACGGAGAACCCGCCGGATGTGGTGATTACCGAGATTGGCGGCACCGTGGGCGATATCGAAAGCCTGCCCTTTTTGGAGGCCGTGCGTCAGATGCGCGCCGAGGTGGGGCGCGAAAACTGCCTGTACCTGCATGTGACGCTGGTTCCCTACCTGAACGCCGCAGGCGAGCTGAAAACCAAGCCCACCCAGCACAGCGTGCGGGAGCTTTGCAGCATTGGCATCTCGCCGGATATTCTGGTATGCCGCGCCGACCATGAGCTGCCTTATGACGTGCGGGCCAAGATTGGCATGTTCTGCAACCTGCCGGTAGATCGCGTGTTCCAAAATCTGAACGCGCGCAGCTTGTACGAGGTGCCGCTGTTGCTGCACCGTGAAAAGCTGGACGAACAGGTGATGAAGCTTCTGGATATTCCCGCCGCTCCCTGCGACCTTACGGAGTGGAGCAATATGGTGGAGCGCCAGCTGGCCAGCACCGAAAGCGTGACCGTGGCGTTGGTTGGTAAATATGTGGAGCTGCCGGACGCGTATTTGAGCGTTGTGGAGGCGCTTACCCACGGCGGCATCTTCCATGGCGTTAAGGTGCACATCAAGTGGGTGCCCGCGCAGGATATCACCCCGGAAAACGTGGGGGACATGGTTTCAGGAGCGGATGGCATTCTGGTGCCCGGCGGCTTTGGCGCGCGCGGGTTGGAGGGCAAGATTACGGCCATACAATATGCGCGCGAAAACGGCATTCCCTTCCTGGGCCTGTGCCTGGGTATGCAGATGGCCGTGGTGGAGTTTGCCCGTCATGTGTTGGATCTGCGCGACGCGCATACCAGCGAGGTTGACCCGCACACCACCTATCCGGTGATTGACCTGATGAAGGATCAGGATCTTGAGAACCTTGGCGGAACGATGCGCCTTGGGAAATACCGTTGCCTGCTTACGCCTGGCACCATAAGCGAAAAGGCCTATGGAACGGGCGAAATTTGGGAGCGCCACCGCCACCGCTACGAGTTTAACAACGCTTACCTGGAGCGCTTTATGGCGGGCGGTATGGTGGTTGCGGGCCGTAACCCAGACCGCAACCTGGTAGAAATTGTGGAAATTCCCTCGCACCCGTTCTTCGTGGCGGTGCAGTTCCACCCCGAGCTCAAGAGCAGGCCCAACCGGCCGCATCCGCTGTTCCGCGAATTTGTGGGGGCGGCGCTCAAGCACCGCGACGCGGAGTAATTGCAAAAATCCGGGCTTTGAGAGATCGAAGACCCGGATTTTTTATTGACAGGGAAACGAATATATGTTATATAAATAACCGTTATATCAATAACAGACTTGCTTGAAGGAGGATGGCGGCATGACGGAAACCGAAAGGCTGCTTACGTTGATGCACAGCGCAAAGCTGCTGTACCGCCGGGCTTTTGAACCGCTGATGGCGCGCTATGACGTGAATCAGCTGGAAACAGACGTGATGCTGTTCCTGCACAACAATCCGGACTTTGACACGGCGCAGAGCATATGCGACCTGCGCGGGCTTAGAAAGTCCAACGTATCATGCGCGGTGGAAAAGCTGTGCGCGCGCGGCTGGGTGGCGCGTGTGCGGGATGAAAAAAACCGGCGTGTGGTACACCTGTCCTTGCAGGAGAAGGCGTCGCCCTTTGTTGCGGAGGCTGCGCGGGTGCAGCGCCATGTGTTCGCGCGGCTGGGGGATGGGCTTACGCCGGAAGAAAAAAAGCTGGCTGAGAGCCTGATGCAAAAGCTGACCGAGCGCGCGGCTCTGCTGCTGAACACACAGGAGGAATGAGGATGACGGTAACACAGGTAATTGTATGCTTCTTCGCCGGTA
>JALEIQ010000234.1 GCA_022769795.1 Clostridiales bacterium | reverse complement strand
AAAGGCGATCATATCCGCCCAGATTTTGTATACGTTGGTGGAGTTGGCATAGTTCATCATATCCGGCGAGAAGCCGCCGCAGGGGCGCATGTTCACTTCCAGCGCCACAACGTCGCCCTTCTTGCCCATACCGGGCTGATCCTGCGTGAGGCGGAAGAACTCGAAGTGCACAAAGCGGCTTTTTACCCCGAAGCTCTTTACGGTAGCGCGTCCCGCGGCGCGGGTGTCGTCCGGGAGATCCTTAACGATGTAGTAAATGGAATTATCGTTGTCGTTGACGATATCCATGATCGAAAAGGGCGTTACATTGCCGGTTTCAAACATGGGCTCGCCGTTGGAATCGATAATCGCGTCGTAGGAATTGACCTCCGCGTGGATGAACTCCTCCATGATGTAGCGCACGCCCGGCTCGCGCCGCCCGTCGAGGAAGCGGCGCAGGTCGCCGTCGTCGGAAAGCTTATACGTATGGGATGCGCCAACGCCGTTATCCGGCTTGACCACCACGGGATAGCCAACCTCGGCGATAAAGGCGGCGCAGCCGTCCCAATCGTCCACGATGTGATAGCGGGCCACGGGAATGCCCGCCTTCTCATAATATTCCTTCATGTGGGATTTGTATTTGATGCGCGGCATATCGGCGCTCTGGAAGCCGCTTTCGATATGGAAATCGGTGCGCAGCCGCGCGTCGCGCTCCAGCCAGTATTCATTGTTGCTTTCCAGCCAGTCGATACGGCCATACTTGAAGATGAAGAAGGCCACGGCACGGTAAACCTCGTCGTAGTTTTCCATGCTGGAAACCTTGTAGTACTCGTTCAGGCTGCCCTTGAGCTCCGCGCTCAGCTCATCATAGGGCTGGTCGCCAATACCAAGCACATTCAGGCCGTTTGCGCGCAGCTCGCGGCAGAACTGCCAGTAGTTCGTGGGAAAGTTGGGCGAGATAAATACAAAGTTCTTCATTGGTATCCCTCTTTCTATGTGAATCAATGCGAAGGAATGAAAGAATGGCCGCCGGGGTCAGCCCAGCAGATGGGGCGCAAAATAGGCTACCTGCTTGTACCACCAGTCCCAGTCGTGCGCGCAGTCATAGCCCCAGAAATCTACCCACACGCCGATGCCCTTTTCGCGGCAGATATCGTTGATGCGGAAGGTGGTTTCGGGAATCTCCCACGGCCCCTGCCCCACGCAGATAATGCCGCGGTTGCGGTTATAGCGCTCGATATAGGGATGATCCGCCGGCATGGCGGATAGATAATCCACCGGGGAATTGCGGTAGACCACCTCGTCCATGTAATCGCCAAAGCCATAGCTGGCGGTATAGATGCCGCTTAACGCCAGCAGGCCGTCAAACAAATCGGGAAAGCGGAAAAACAGGTTGGCCGCGTGCAGTGCGCCCAGGCTGCACCCAAACGCGATAATCCCCGGGCAGCCGTCCCAGCCGTTGGCGGCGTTGGCCATAGCCCGGATGAAGGGCGCCGCCTCCTGCGTAATAAAAGCCACCCAATCCTCATGCCGGCGAATGCGCCAATATGGATCGCCATCCTTCTTGGACCAGGTTTCCCCATCGATGGTGTCGATGGAAAAAACCATGGCCTGACCGCTTTCCAGCCAGGGAGCCCAGGCGTCGGTCATGCGGAAGTTTTCAAAGTCGAAGAACCGTCCGTCCTGGCAGGGAATGAACAGCACCGGACGGCCCGCGTGGCCGTATACCTTCATTTCCATATCGCGGCCCAGGGCCGGGCTGTACTGCTTGAAATACTGGGTTTGCATGGGAAATCGCTCCTTTAGGGCTGCTGGTAGAGCAGCGTATTGAGGAAAAACGGAATTTGACGCTCCCAGCTGGCCTCGCTGTGCGTGCCTCCGGGAACGATGCGGGCGGTCAGCAGCACCTGCTTTTGCATCAGCCGCCGGGAAGCGGCGGTGAACTGGCTGAGCATGTTGCGGTGATTGCGCAGCTCGCGCGCGCCGTAATCCATGTACACAACCGTGCCGGACTGGATGCGCGCGCCGCGCATCAAATCATCCAGCCTGCGCGGAGCGCACCACAGCGAGGGCGAAAGCGCCGCCGCCCGGGAGAATACGCGGTTGTACTGCGTAACGGCGTACAGGCTCATCAGCCCGCCCATGGAGCTGCCCGCGATATAGGTGTGCCTGCGATCCGGCAGGGTGGGATATTGCCGGTCAATCACGGGCTTGAGCTTATGTATGAACCACTCCATGGTTTCCTGCCCGCGCCCGGTGACGCGGCCAAACCGCGCGTCCTGAAAGGTAAAGGGCGAATATTCCGAAAGGCGGCCGTTATCCGGGCTCTGGTTGCACTCCACGCCCACAATGAGCAGCTGTGTTTCGGTAAAATCCATGTACTCCTTCAGGCCCCAGCATTTTCCGTAGGTAGCGTCCTCATCGTAAAACAAATTGTGGCCGTCAAACATATACAAAACGGGATAACGCAGGGTGTCGTCCGTATCAAAGCTATCGGGCACATATACATAAACCCGGCGGGGCTCCTCGCCCGTATAGGCCGGATAGGAGATCGTCCATTTTTCCACCATCGCAAAAGCCTTCTTTAATATAAATTTTGCATAGCGGTATATTTCCTGGAATATGAAGGCCCGGCGGTACCGTCCTCGAGTGATTAGTTTACCACGGAAAAGTAAGAAATGCAATTCCTGGATACAAAGCTGTATCCAGAATTTCATCCGAAAGCGCGCTTTGTTTCCTGTTGCGAACAACTGTGAAACATGATATACTGTGCCGCGGTTAAAAAAATATCAATCTTCCCAAGGAGGATGAACCAACATGAGAAAGATCCTTGCAATCCTGACGGCGGTTATGATGTTGACCGCCTCCGCAGCGCTGGGCGAAGCGCTTCCCGCTTCCGTAAGCGGCGAGTTCAGCGGCACCGCCAAGGGCTTTGGCGGCGACGTGACCGTAACCCTCACCCTGACCGACGGCGAAATCACCGCCGCGGTTGCCCAAGGCGCGGACGAGAGCGAGGGCATTGGCTCCGTGGCCGTTGAAAAGCTGCCCGCTCAGATGGCCGAAACCGGCAGCATCGCCGTGGACGCAATCGGCGGCGCGACCATCAGCTCCAGCGCCGTGGTGGAGGCCGCCAAGGCGGCGCTTGTAGCCGCCGGGCTCAACCCCGAGGACTATGCTTCCACAAGCGAAAAGGGCTCCGGCGAGGACGTGCTGCGCAGCTGCGACATTGTAATCGTAGGCGCGGGCGGCGCGGGCATGACCGCCGCGATTGTGGCCGCCGACGCGGGCAAGAGCGTGGTAATCGTGGAAAGCCAGGCCATGGCGGGCGGCAACTCCGTGCGCGCCACCGGCGGCATGAACGCCTCTAAGACCGCCTTCCAGGACGAGAACGAGTTCGGCGAGGAAGCCGGTGTGGAAAAGACCCTCAAGAGCGCTGCCGACAGCTATGCCGATAACGCTGCCGTAACCGAACTGGCCCAGGCCGTAACCGCCCAGTGGCAGGCCTACCAGGCCAATCCCGAGGGGTACTTCGACAGCGTTGAGCTTATGGAGCTGGACACCATGATCGGCGGCAAGGGCATCAACGATGTGAATCTGGTAAAAGCCCTGTGCGAAAACAGCGCCGAGGCCGTTGACTGGCTCACCACCATTGGCGCGAACCTCACCAGCGTGGGAAGCTTCGGCGGCGCGTCCGTCAAGCGTATCCATCGCCCCGTGAACGACGAGGGCAAGACCATCTCCGTAGGTACCTACATTGTGCCCGTGCTGGAAAAGGCCTGCCAGGATCGCGGCATTGAATTCCTGTTTGACACCACCGCCCAGAGCCTGCGCACGGACGAGAGCACCGGCGCGGTGACCGGCGTGAACGCCGTAACCAAGGACGGCGGCAACGTGATTGTGAACGCGAAGGCGGTTATCCTGGCCACCGGCGGCTTTGGCGCGAACCTGGAGATGGTTGCCAGCTACAAGCCCGAGCTGAAAGGCTTCATGACCACCAACGCCCCCGGCCTGCAGGGCCAGGGTATTGCCATGGCCGAGGCCGTTGGCGCGGCCACCGTGGATATGGATCAGATTCAGATTCACCCCACCGTGCAGTATGATACCGCCGCCCTGATTACCGAGGGTCTGCGCGGCGACGGCGCGATTCTGGTCAACGCCGAGGGCAAGCGCTTCATCGACGAGGTTGGCACCCGCGACGTGGTTTCCGCCGCGGAAATCGCCCAGACCGGCAGCTATAGCTGGCTGGTTGTGGACCAGGCCATGGTGGATAAGTCCAGCGTTATTGCCGGATACATCAAGAAGGGCTTTACCGTGACCGGCGCCGATTACGCCGAGCTGGCCGCCGCCATGGGCGTGGACGCCGATGCGTTCGCCGCTACCATGGACGCCTGGAACGCCTGCGTGGAAAGCAAGACGGACGCCGAGTTTAGCCGTACCAGCTTCGCCAACCCGCTCAATACCGCTCCCTACTACGCCATCAAGGTAACCGCCGGCATTCACCACACCATGGGCGGCTTGAAGATCAATACCGCCGCCGAGGTGCTTAACGCCAACAGCGAAGCCATCCCCGGCCTGTATGCGGCTGGCGAGGTAACCGGCGGCGTGCATGGCGCAAACCGCCTGGGCGGCAACGCCGTGGCTGACTTCGTCGTGTTTGGCCGCATTGCCGGCGCGAGCGCCGTGGAGTATGCCAAGTAAAAACGCTCCTTGATCCGCGAAAAACCGTATAAAAAGCTCGCTCTCAGCCTTGCGCTGGGAGCGAGTTTTGTAGCTGCGGAGCCCCAGGCTCCGCAATCATTATGTGAAAAACAGGGCGCGGATATCCTCCTCCGTCAGGCTGCTCAGCTCGGTTTCACCGGCCAGCACCACCCGGTCAAAAATGGCGCGCTTGCGCTTGCTCAAATCGGTTACTTTTTCCTCAATCGTGCCCTGCGCAATCAGCTTGAGCACATCCACATCGTGCGTTTGGCCAATGCGGTGCGCGCGGTCTGTGGCCTGATCCTCCGTGGCGGGGTTCCACCAGGGATCGTAATGGATAACCAGGTCGGCTCCCGTGAGGTTCAAGCCCGTGCCGCCCGCTTTCAGCGAGATCAAAAACACACGCCCTTCGCCGCCGTTAAAGCGGTCGCAGAGGGCCTGGCGCTGCTCCGGCTTGGTATCGCCATCCAGATAGAGCGTTTGCACGCCCTCGCGGCCCAGACGCTTGCGGATAATTTGCAGCATGCCCACAAACTGTGAAAAAATGAGCATGCGCCGCTTGGAAACAATAGCGTTGTGCACCGTTTGCACCAATAGCTCCAGCTTGCCGCTGGTGCCGTCGTAATCGGGCAGAAACAGCTTGGGATGGCAGCATACCTGCCTCAGCTTCAGCAGGATGCTGAGCACCTGCATGCGCGCCCTGGGCAGCGAGCCCTCCGCCAGCGCCTGCCCCACATGCTGCCTGAGGGTTTGCATCAAACCGTCATACACGCAGGCCTGCTCGGGAGTCATGGCCGCGTACAGGCTTTGCTCATGCTTCTTGGGCAAATCCACAAGCACCTCGCTTTTGAGCCTGCG
Organism: Clostridiales bacterium; assembly: GCA_022769795.1. GTDB lineage: Bacteria > Bacillota > Clostridia > Christensenellales > Aristaeellaceae > Limiplasma. Next base: position 2,642 of record JALEIQ010000234.1, on the reverse strand, counting down.
CATCAGGAAGGGACGGATGCGCTCGCGCAGCTCCTCGGCATGCTCGCCGCCGCCATAGCGGCGCAGGAACACCGCCTGCGTGCCCAGATAGCCCGGCAGCGCAAAGTCGAAGATGCTCCACAGCTCGCCGGTATGGTTTTCCATGGGCGTTCCGGTCAGCGCGATGCGCACCTGCGCGTCCAGCTCCTTAGCGGCCACGGCGCCCTGGCTTTGCGCGTTTTTCACGCTTTGCGCCTCGTCCAAAACCGCAAACCGCAGGGGAATATCCTTTACATCGTCTATATCCCGGCGCAAAAGTGGGTAGCTGGTCAAAATCACATCCACGTCATCCGCCCGCTTCAGCTCCGCGATGGCGCGCAAGCGATCCTCCCTGTGGCCGGCGATCACCCGCACCCTCAGGCTTTCGTCAAAGCGCTTGAACTCCGCCAGCCAATGGTAGGTAAGCGATGTGGGGGTCACGATCATGCTTTTCTGCGGGCCATCCTTACGTTTGGCCGCGGATATGGCCGCGATCACCTGCACCGTCTTTCCCAAGCCCATCTCATCGGCCAGGATGCCGCCCATGCGCGCCTCGTACAGGGACATAAGCCACCCGCACCCACGCTGCTGGTAGGCGGTCAGCTTTTTGCGCAGCCGCTGGGGCACATAGGCAAGGGCCTGAGCATCACCCTCGCCAAGGGCGCGCATAGCGCCCTCCACCTCGCTATCCGCCTGGGTTTCCGCTCCCGCCATGCGCAGCATGCTCACCATATAGGCGGCCCGGTACGCGCCAAAGCTAAGCTCGCGCGCATCGTCGCCCGCAGAGGGATCGTCCAGCGCGGCCGCGTCCAGCAGCTCCTGCACAACGGGCGCAAGGGCGCTCATATCCCGCACATCCAAAAACTCGCCCGTTTTCAAGCGCACATACTGCTGCCGCTGGGCAATCGCCCTCAATACAGGCAAAATTTCCGGCGAGGCCTCGCCCTCCTCCAGCAGCGTCAGCACCAGCCTGCCGCCCCGCATATGGAACGCCGCGCGGGCCCCGAAGCGCCGCGGCTTCACCTTTTCAAACGCGTTGGAGGCGTACACCTCGCATAGCTTGCCAAGCTCCCCCACGCCCTGGGTACAGAACGTTAATATATCCTTTGAGCGTTTCAGCAAAATCCGGCCGCCGCGCACCACAAAGCCCGCGTCCGAAAAAAAGTCCAGCAGCTCGCCCTCGGCCTGGCCGTCGCGCAGAAGCATACGGCCATCCTCCAGCGTGGGCACGGCGGACGAAGCGCCCTCACGCGCCGCCGTGAAGGGATACAGCACCGTATCGCCGTAGTGAAACTCCACGCGCGCCTCCACGTTGCCATTGACCAGATCCAGATATACCGCCGGCTTGAACGGCGCCGTTACCAGCCGCGCGGCCAGCTCGGGCGAAGGGGCCACCGTGCCCACCGTGGACAGGGCGGGCAGAAGCGTGGCAAGCGTATCCTCCGCCTCGCGCGCGGGATACCGAAAGGCGCTTCCCTCCTGGCACATCAGCCTGCAAACCCGCGCCTGCGCGCTGTGCAGGTGCGCTATGCGCCCCTCCCACAGCACGTAGCGCGCATCCGGCGTAATGAGCCGCAGGCTTTCCGCGCCCTCGGCGCGCACCAAAAGCTCCGAGGCCGTCATGCTTACCGAAAAGCACAGCGGCAGCTCGATTGTGTGAATCATGTTCTGCGCTTGCCGCTCCTGGCCCACAAGCAGCACAAAGGAATGCGATTCAAAGTAGCGCAGCACCCCGTGCAAAAACGCGCCGCTCAAAAGCACAAAGCGCCCCTCGCTTACGGGGCCGTGCTCGCGCTCCTCCCCGCTGTGCACGCCGTCCTCCCAGGCGCGCAGGCTATCAGCCCTGAGAGGAATGTGGTTAATCAACAGGCTAAGCAGGCGCTCGTCCTCGCGGGAAAAGCGCATCGCGGAGGGACGGTATGTAAATTTCTCTGAAAGCTTGAGCGGAGCGCCCAGGGTGAAACAGGTAAGCAAATCAGCGACGCTTTTCACCGCGTACAGCCTTTCCTGCCCCACGGACAGACCCAGGCCAACGCGGCCGTCGCCGTACAGGCGCAAAACAGCCGCCACGCGCACACTCTCTCCCCCGGGCAAAGCGCGATCCAGAGCGGCCAGCATATGCTCGCCCAGCAAAAGCTCGCCCTCCTGCTTAAAGCGCTTCAGCCGTCCGTCCTCATTGGCCATGAGGGCCGCGGCCACAATATGCTCGCACACCTCCCGCGCGCCGCAAGTGCAAACCGCCTCCCCATTGCGCTTCAGGCTTACCGTTTGCACGGGCGTTGCTCCCACGCTGTAGCAAAGCCTGTCCGCCTCGCCCACGGCGGGCGATACGCTTCCCCTTCGAAACAGTTGCTCGCCCATGCGGTAGCTTTCCGTTCCCGTTTCCAGGCCATATATCGAAATCATCCGCCGTCCTCCATCAAAAGCCTAGTTTGTATCATTTCTGGATTGGTTTTGTGCTTTCCTGCCAAAAACCGGCTTCTGTAAAAGAAAAAAGGAAGGATAATTCACGCGGCCCGGGGCATGCTAGTGTTGAAACGGTGGTCAGGCAAACGGCCGAGAACCGCACAACCGGCGCTTTTGTTTGAAAAGTGCCAGCCGCATGCGGGGCGCATGACGGTGAT
>JALEIQ010000225.1 GCA_022769795.1 Clostridiales bacterium | reverse complement strand
TCGTTTAGCGCGGTGCGCCGCCCATGGTTGGTTTGCCAAAGCTGTGCCATGTTCATTCCCTCCCGTCGCGCTCATTTTGGCCGCCGCGCGCCGCCGCCATGTTGCGTGGAAACGTTTTTCAGCGCGGGGCAAATGCGCTTTCGCGGCGGGACGCTAGCAGCATTTGCCCGCATAGCCCAGCCTTGCGGCGGCGCGGGAGCGCGATGCGTGGAAAGTTTTTTCATGCCGCCGTCTTACCGCCCGCGCCGCACTGTACCAGGTTTGTCAACTATGCTATAATCAGTACGCACACTACGAAAGGAACGCAAGCCATGAACAAATTTGTGCTCAAAGCTCCCTATCCCGCCAGCGGCGACCAGCCCGCCGCCATCGATTCGCTTGCCAAAGGCGTGCTGGATGGCAAAAAGGATCAGGTTTTGCTGGGCGTTACCGGCAGCGGCAAAACGTTTACCATGGCCTCCGTCATTGAGCGGGTGCAAAAGCCCACGCTGGTGCTGGCGCACAACAAAACCCTGGCCGCCCAGCTTTGCAGCGAGCTGCGCGCCTTCTTTCCGGACAGCGCGGTGGAGTACTTTGTGTCCTATTACGATTACTACCAGCCCGAGGCTTACATTGCCTCCACCGATACCTACATTGAAAAAGACGCCTCCATCAACGAGGAGATCGATCGTCTGCGCCACTCCGCCACCGCCGCCGTGCGCGAACGCAAGGACGTAATCATCGTTGCCAGCGTTTCCTGCATCTATTCCATGGGTGATCCCAGCGAGTATGAAGGCATGATGGTGAGCATGCGCCCCGGCATGCGCATAAGCCGCAATCAGCTGATTGAGCGGCTGGTGGAAATCCAGTACACCCGAAACGATTTTGAGTTCACGCGCGGCAGCTTCCGTGTGCATGGCGACGTGCTGGAGATTATCCCCGCCAACGAGCGCGAGCATGCCCTGCGCATCGAGTTTTTTGGCGACGAGATCGACCGCATTCGCGAAATCGAGGTGGTCAGCGGCAATGTGCTCAGCACCCTTGAGCATGCCCTGGTGTTCCCCGCCACACATTATGCAATGGATCGGGAAAAAATGAGCGAGAACATCGACCAGATTGAGCGCGACCTGGAAAGACGCGCCAAGGAGCTGGAGGACGAGGGACAGCCGCTCTACGCGCTCAGGCTACGCCAGCGCACGCGCTACGATATTGAAATGATGCGCCAGATCGGTTTTTGCACGGGTATAGAAAACTACAGCCGTTACTTTGACGGCCGCAAGCCGGGCGACGCGCCCTATTCGCTTTTGGATTACTTTCCCAAGGATTTTTTGATGTTTATCGATGAAAGCCATGTGACCATCCCGCAGGTGCGCGGCATGTACAACGGCGACCGCGCGCGCAAGCAAAACCTGGTGGATTACGGCTTTCGCCTGCCCAGCGCCTTTGACAACCGCCCTCTTTTATTTGAGGAGTTCCGCGCCCGGCAGCACCAAACCATCTATGTAAGCGCCACCCCGGGTGAATACGAGCTTGGCCTGAGCGAAAACACGGTGGAGCAGATTATCCGTCCCACCGGCCTTATCGACCCGCTGATTGTACTCCGGCCCGCCACCGGCCAGGTGGACGACCTGATTGGCGAAATCAACAAAACCGTCGAGCAGGGCAACCGCGTGCTGGTGACCACGCTTACCAGGCGTATGGCCGAAAGCCTGACCGATTATTTGAAGAATCTGGGCGTGCGCGTGCGCTATCTACATTCCGATATTCAAACCATGGAGCGCACGCAGCTCATCCGCGATCTACGCCTGGGCGAGTTTGACGTGCTTGTGGGCATCAACCTGCTGCGCGAGGGTCTGGACATGCCCGAGGTAAGCCTGGTGGCCATCCTGGACGCGGACAAGGAGGGCTTTTTGCGCAGCGAAACCTCGCTCATTCAGACCATTGGCCGTGCGGCGCGCAATGTGGATGGCCGCGTGATTCTCTACGGCGACATTCTCACCGAAAGCATGGAGCGCGCCATCAACGAAACCAACCGCCGCCGCGCCCTGCAGCAGGCCTACAACGAGCTACACGGCATTACCCCTCAAAGCGTCAAGAGCACCGTGCAGGCGCTGATTCGCATCACCGAAAGCATGCAGGATCACAAGCCCGACGATATGACCGACGAGGAATTACAGGCCCTGATGAAAAGCGTGGAGGATCAGATGCTATCCGCCGCCAAGGCGCTGGATTTCGAAAAGGCCGCCAAGCTACGCGACGAGCTCTTCCGTCTACGCGGCGAAAAGCAGAACACCATCCAAAAGCCGCAGCAGCGGCGTCACCGAAAGCAAGGGCTTCGCCCTTGACCCGTGGACTGCGGCCCCTTTCGGGGCCGCAGGGCGCTTCGCGCCTGCTGGGCGCGGGGTGGGTGCGTGAAAGCAAGTTCGCCCGATGGCAGAAGGCCATCGGGCTTTGTGCCGCCGGGCCGCATGTGGGCGGCCCGGCTTTGCGGCAGGGGCATGGCCCCTGCACCCTGGACTGCGGCCCCTGTGGGGGCCGCAGGGCGCTACGCGCCTGGCGGGCGGGCGGTGGGGGCACGTATGCAGGTTCGCCCGATGGCAGAGGGCCATCGGGCTTTGTGCCGCCGGGCCGCATGCGGGCGGCCCGGCCCAGGCCGTCGAAAAACCCTGGGAGGTGTCGGAGGGCCGCAGCCCTCCGACTGTAATCCGAACCCAGCGACATGTGCGGTGGGTTCGGAAGCCTTGCGTAGTAAGGTTTCCCGTTCACCGGTCGCGCCGTAGGCGCAGGTGAACCCTTTTTCGACGTTTCTTCCGGTCAGTGAATTCTCTCCATATCCGTGGCCGCCACATAGGAAAGGTTTGTGTGATCGAGACTATCGTCCTTTGCCACGTGCTGCTCAACGCGGGTATACCATCCGGGCTCCAGGCAAAACTTTTCGCGTCCCACCCAGCAGGGTTTAATCGCGGTGAGCACCTCATAGGTGGCGTAGTTGGTTACCTCGCCAAAGAGAACGTCCTCATAGGTGATATCCTCGCTACAGGAGGCGGGCCAGTATGCGTTGGCCACCCACAGTCTGATAAGCTCCTGCCAGGAGCGCTCGGGCACTACGAGGGGTTCCGCGCGCTTCACCACGGGGATTCCCTCCACGCGGGCCTGCACCAGCGCGCCGCCGTCCTCCACCGCGATGCTTGCCGAGGAGCTTGCGCCATAGCTATCGCGGCCCTGCTTCCAATAGTACTGGAACATCACGGGCAGGCCGTCCAGCGCGTACCATGCCTGCGCGAAGGAGATCGTATCCGTGCCGTCGCGTCCTTCCTTCGTTTCGTTTCGCAGGAAGCCCTTTTGGTTATGTTCGTAGAGTTCCATTGCGCAGGAGGAGTGAGTGAGGCTATAGCACAGGTTTTCATCCACGGTATTGCGGCGCACGGGCAGAAAATCCTCGCTGGCCTGTGCGCCCAGGGCCTCGAGCAAGGCTCTGAGCATATTCCGCGCGGCAAGCAGCTCGTCCCGTTTGGGGTGATCGCTTACATCGTTGGTGATCTCCCTCGAGTAGAAACCGTCGCTCAGGTTATGCTCCTTTTCAAAGCTGACGTGGCGGGTAAGCGGATCGCTCACGAACTGGTACAGTTCGCCGCCCTCCGTGCTTTGGCCAATCGCCTCGATGGCCTCCTTGAGCATATCCTTGGTCACCTTTTTATATTCCACGCTCAGCTTTTGCTGCTGCGCCTGTGGAAAGGGCGCCGGCACGGGACAATCAATCAGCAGTCTGGCCTTATGATCTCCCGAGATAGGGTTGGCGGGCAGCAGAATTTCGCCCACGAGCCGCCCGTTTTCCTCCCGCACCTGCGACAAATCCACATCCTCCGGCGCGCAGAAGCGCGAGTCGTCCCAGGCGAGGCCCGCGAGCGGGCAAAGCGCCATGCACAGCGCCATCAGCAGCGCGCAAATGACCTTTCGCATCGTTGTTATCTCTCCTTTCCAAAGCCGTCCGGCGCGGGCACGGTGAACGTGAGCGCCGCTTCGTCAGCTTCCTCCGCGCCGTACACGCGGCTGCTTACCAGCACGCGCACGGTAAGCGTGCCATCCGCGTTTAGAGCGGCTGCCGGATCGTCCAGTTCCCACAAATCCGCCTCAAACAGGAAGGTTTCGCCCTGCTCCTCCGGCACCCAATCGTAGCTCGACAGCAGGCGCTGGCCGCCAATTTCCATCCATCTGGGCGAAAGCACCAGCATTTCCTTGCCCTTCGGCAGCCATTCCTCAAAGGTCATGATTTTTCCGTTCCACCAAATGCGGTCGAAGGTTTCGCCGTCGGCTCCAATGTCCGTTTCGCTCAACAGCCGGTAGGCGTTTTCATCCTTGGGCGCAATGTGCACGCATACCGCCAGCCTTTCCGCGTCCAGGTACACGTCGCGCACGCTCAACACAAGCCTGTCGCTCTCGCAGCTTTGCGCCACAGGCAGGGTTACGCCGCCTTCCAGCGTTTCGCGGGTCGGGCCGTCGGCTACGCGCCCGACCAGAAAATCCAGCACGCCCATGCGGCTCAACGCCAGGGCCGTGCCGCAGAAAAGCGCCGCCAGCAGCGCCAGCGTCGCCGCCAGCCGCCAGCCGCGGCGCGGGGCCTTATCAGCCGCCTGTCCGCGCGTTACCTGATACAGCTTGCGCTCCACCTGCGCATGAAATGCCTGCGGCGTGGGCGCAAACGCGTCGTCCAGCCGTTCCCAGGGTTGCTTCTTCATTCGCCTCGCACCTCCCATTCCTCCCGGAGCCGCTCCCGCGCCTGATGCAGCCGCGATTTCACCGTGCCCTCCGGCACATGCGCAATCCGCGCCACCTCGGCCACGCTGAACCCCTCCAGGTGATGCAAAAGCAGGGGCACACGAAGCCGTTCAGGCAGGGCGGAGAGCGCCTCGAAAAGCCCCAGGTCGGGCGGCGCGCCTGGCTCGGGCAGCTCCACCTCAGCCACGGGCGTTACGCGCCTGCGGCGGCGGTTGAGGTTATGGCATTCGTTGATGAGAATGCGCATCAACCATGGCCGGAAGTATGCCGCATCCGGGCGGTCGCGCTTGGCCCAGGCTTTGGCCAGCGCTTCCTGCACCGCGTCGCCGCACTGCTCCCAGCCGGGCAGCAGGCTGCGGCTCACCCGGTAGAGCGTGCGCTCCATCGCCTGCACCTCGCTTACAAAGGTCTGTTCATCCACCATAACATACAAACCCCACAATCTTTTGCGTTGCGAACCTGCCGCAGCATGTCCTACACCTTCATAACGCGCGAAGGAGCGGGGAGGTTCGCGGAGAGGGAAATTTTTTGATTTCATGCGGGAAGGGAACCCAGGCCCGGCAGCCGGGGCGCAAAGGCAATGCGCGCTTGTATCCTTTTGGTCGCTTGGGCTCGTCGATTCTATTCTAACATTCCTGAACATCTGTAACAATGCCAAAACATCCGCTCTCAAGCCTGCGCTGAGAGCGGATGTTTTCGTAACCAGATGAAGCTTTTTCCTTAATAATATTGGTTTTCGTGTTCGGTCAGGCTTTGCCCGCGCTGCCAAACAGCTCCATCTTATGCTTGGCAACCTCGGTGATAACGCCGCGGCCGCTGCTGACCAGCTTGCGGATATCCACCTCGTCGGGATCAGCCGCAAAATTCTTTTTCAGGTTCTGCATAATCTCGTAGCGCAGTTCGGTGCCCACATTGATTTTGGTTATGCCGCACTCAATGGAGCGCACAAAGTCCGGCTCGGCCACGCCGCTTCCGCCATGCAGCACAAGCGGCACCTTCGTCAGCTCCCCTATCTTCACCAGCCGGTCAAAATCCAGCTTCGGGGGCTTGGTATAGAAGCCGTGCGCGGTGCCCACCGCCACAGCCAGCGCGTCCGCCTCCACAAGCTCCATGAAGCGCTGGGCGTCCTGCGGGCGGGTGAGCATTTCATCGCTGTCGCCTGCGCCTTCCTCCGCGCCTGAAATATGCCCCAGCTCGGCCTCCACAGAAACGCCGAAAGCGTGCGCATACTCCGCAACGCGGTTGGACAGCTCCACATTTTCCTCAAACGGGCGTTCCGACGCGTCAATCATAACGGAAGTATAGCCCAGGTCTACGCATTGCTTCAAGGTTTCTACATCCTTGGTATGATCCTGATGCAGCACAACCGGCACGTCCATATCCGCCGCCATGGCGCGCACATAAGCCGCCACGCCCTTTATTCCCCAATATTTTCCGATGTTCACGCTGGTCATTACAATGACCGGAGATTTTACCTCCTGAGCCGCATCCAGAATACCGCGCAAATCCTCAATTCCGCTGAAATTGAAGCTTGGCACGGCATAGCGTTCCTTTTGCGCCTTTTTAAGCACAGAACTAAGTGTTACCAACGGCATGTGGTGTATCTCCCTTCCCTGTCTTATTCCATGCAGGCCTTCACCTGCAAAAGAATCTCATCATAGCAAAGCTTTGAAAAGTCCGTTGCGTCAACCCGTATGAGCGGCCCCATGGCAAAGTCCAGCGTTCCGCGCGCGCGGTATTTCGCCTCAAAGCTCTGCCATGTTTCGCGCTCGGCGGCCTCCTGCTCCTCCTCGCCCTCAACGGGCGGATAATGGCAGTTGAGCACATGCCCCAGGTGCCTGTTAGGATCCTTATCTCTCGTTTCATAGCGGTTGAACAGCGTTTGAATATCGCCCTCAAAGCGCACCGTAACAGGCTTGCAGCCATATTGCTCGATCAGGCGGTTAATTTCCGGACGGCTGTATTCCCAAAAGTTGTTGTCCAGCACAACGGATTGCCCGCGGGCAAGGATCTGCCCCGCCGCATAGTACATGGTCATCGTTGCCGCCTTATCCAGGCGGCGTTTTTCCTCGTGGCAATTAAACCCGATGGTATCGAACAGGCATTCCTTGATATCGTCCTTTCCAAGGACGGGCCACCCCAGCCGCTGGGCCGCCCATGCCGCAAAGGTGGATTTGCCCGACGCGGGCAGGCCTGCCACCAGCAACAAATACATTCCGCATTCCCTCCGATTTCGCGTTACAGCGCATGGATGTCGGACACGCACACCGACAGATACGCCTGCTCGTCCGGCTCGAAGATATGCTTGCTCTTGGGATTGTTCTCATGAATCAGGAAGGTTTCTCCGCCCGCTTCGGCCTCATAGTACTGATAGGCCCCCATGAACACCGACAGCTTCACCTGAACCGGGAACATTCCCTCCCTGCCTATGGAGCAGGCTTCCGGGCGAATCACAATCCGGCAGGTATCGCCCACGTTTGCGCTTCCGCCGTATTCCACGCCCTCAAGCATGGTTCCCATCGCCTCGCAGTCAATGGTGCCGTTGGGATGCTTGGCCGCGATGCGCGCGCTGAGGAAATTCGCCGTGCCGATAAAGCTGGCCACAAATTCGCTCGCGGGGTGATAATACACGTCCTTGGGCGAGCCCGCCTGGGCAATCTTTCCGTCCTTGAGAATCACGATGCGGTCGCTCATGCTCATAGCCTCGGACTGATCGTGCGTTACATAGACGGATGTAATGCCCACAGCCTTTTGCAGCTTGCGGATTTCGGTGCGCATTTGCAGGCGCAGCTTCGCGTCCAGGTTGGAAAGCGGCTCGTCAAACAGCAGCAGGCTGGGCTCGATAACCAGCGCGCGGGCCAGGGCTACGCGCTGCTGCTGCCCGCCTGAGAGCTGGTTTGTATGCCGCCGCTCCATGCCGGTAAGGCCCACCATCTCGATAATCTCACGAACGCGGCGGTCTATGTCTGGCTTTGAAAGCTTGCGCAGCTTCAGGCCGTAGGCGATGTTATCGTATACGTTATAATTGGGAAACAGCGCGTAGCTCTGAAACACCATGGCCGTATCGCGCTTATCGGGCGGCAGGGCGTTAATGGCGCGATCCCCAAGGCGAATTTCGCCGGAGGTGGGTTTTTCGAAGCCTGCGATCATGCGCAGGGTCGTGGTTTTTCCGCAGCCGCTGGGGCCCAGCAGGGTAACGAACTCGCCCGGCTGAATATCGATGGACACATCGTCAACCGCATGCACCTCGCGCTCCTGCGCGCCACGGGCGGGGTAAATCTTTACAAGGTTGGAGATGGTAAGACGCTTGGATTCCATGCCAGGGCCTCCTTACTTCATCAGGTCGTTTACGTCGCTGCTGACGCCCATGCGCTTGAGGGCCGCGCGCATCAGCGTTACCACAAGCAGCACGATCACAATCAGCACCGTAGACAGCGCGCAGGCATAGCCAAACTGCCCCTTATCCACATGCTGCATTACGCGCACGGTCAGCAGGTTGTAATTGGCGCTGACAAGGAAAATAACCGCGCTAATAGCCGTCATGCTCTTGATAAAGCTGAACACCCAGCTTGAGAAGAACGAGGGCTTAATTAAAGGCACCGTAACCGAGCCGAATACCTTCGTGGCATTCGCGCCCAGGTTGCTCGCGGCCTCCTCAATGCTTGGGTCAATCTGCCGCAGCGCCGCAATGGACGAGCGCACGCCAACCGGCAGGCGCGTCATTACCAGCACGATCACCAGAATCGTCAGCGTGTTTGTAAGCAGGATTGGCGGCGTGTTGAAGCTTAGAATGTAGCCCAAGCCAAATACCGTGCCCGGCACCGCCATTCCAAACAGCGAAACAAACTCGATAAATCCGCGGCCTGTAAAGCGCTTTCTTACAATCAGGTAGCCTATCATAACGGATAGCAGGCTGCACAGCGGCGCAACAAGCAGCGAAATCAGCAGCGTATCGCCAATCGGCTTGCCGCTGCGCGAAATCACAAATTCAAAGTTATCCAGCACCAGCGTATAATCCGCGCCCCACTTGGCAAAGAATCCGCCAAGAATCATGAACACATAGAACAGCAGCACCGCCGCGCACACAAAAACGCAAAAAGCGTTGCACGGGATTGAAACGCTTCTGTCGGCAATCATCTCCCGCTCCCGGGTGGCCTTTCCCGTCAGGGTAACAAAGCTGCGCTTATCCAGAAACGCCTTTTGCAGGGTGAAGGCAGCCACCGTAACCAGCAGCAAAATCATCGCATAGGTGGTACCGGCCTGTATGTTGTAGTTGCCAATCGCCTGCACATACACCTGGGTTGCAAGCGTGGTATATCCTCCGCCCAGCACGGTAGGGTTGGAAAAGTCTGTAACCGACTCAATAAACGAAAGCAAGAACACGTTGGCTATACCGGAAAGCATCATTGGCAGCGTTACCGTCAAAAACACCTTCACGCGTCCCGCACCCATATTCCGGGCCGCTTCCTCCATGGACACGTCAAAGTTCTGAAACAGGCCTTCAAACGTCATGGACGCAATCGGGAAAAAGGACATCGTCTGTACGATAACAAGCCCATGGAAGCCATAGATATTCCATTTTTTCAGGCCCAGCAGCCCGTAGGTAATCAAGCCCCGCTTGCCCAGCAGCATAATTGCCGAGAAGGACAGAACAAACGGCGGGGTAATCAGCGGAAGAATTTCCACCATGCGTAGGAACGGTTTGAGCGGGCTTTTTACACATTCCAGCGTATAGGCGTAGAAAAAGCCCACAAGCGTGGAAAAAAGGCCGGTGGTAAGGCCCAGACGCATCGTGTTTGAAAACGCCTTGCCAAAGTTTTTGTTTTGCAGCGTATCAATGTAGGATTGCAGCGTCCAGGCGCCGTCCGAGGACTGAAAGCTGGTCTGCATGATGGAAAAGAGCGGATAGAGAATGAATACGATAAGAATTGCAATGACAAACAACGCCAGGGCAATCATCGCAGGCTCGCGCGAAATGCCGTAGGATTCGTTTCTGCGCTTGTGTCCGATCATTTTTTCAGCCTCCGATAACAGGAGGGGCGCCAAAGCGCGCCCCTCCCGCATTCAATGAAATTACTGGCCGGTAACTTCCTGCCACTGGGCAATGATTTCATTCTTATGCTCGCCGGCCCAAACCGGATCGTACACAACGGGCGCCACGCCTACCAGCGGCTGAGCGGCTTCCGCAGCCTTGGCGTCGCTGTTGGACGGGAACTGGTTCGCACCGTAGATAGGGCCCAGCTCCTGGCATTCAGGAGAGAGCGCGAACTCGTAGAACAGCTTCGCGGCTTCCTGATCCGGGCCGTCGGCCAGGATGGCACAGGAGCCGATTTCGCAGCCGGTGCCCTCCGAGGGGATAACAACCTCAAGCAGATCCTGATAGCCGGCCTGCTGGTTGGTGATGCCGTCATGCGCGAAGCACACGCCTACCGCAACCTCGCCCGCGATTACGGACGCAATGCAGGTAGAGCCGCGCTCGGTATACTGGAACATGTTCTTGTTCAGCGCTTCGATGTACTTCCAGCCTTCCTCCTCGCCCATAACCTGCAAGATGGAGGCGATTACCACGTAGCCGGTGGAGGAAGCCGCGGCGGAAGCCATCATGATTTCGCCCTCGAGCTCGGGCTGGAGCAGATCCGCCCAGCTGCGCGGCACTTCAATGCCCAACTCGGCGCAGCGATCCTTGTTGACAACAAAACCCACATAGCCAGTGTAGATCGCGGCCCAATAATCGTTTTCATCGGCGAAGGACAGCTTATCCTTCACAGAAGGCGTATACTGAAGCAGCAGCCCTTCCTCGGCCGCGGCGATAAAGCTGTCGCAGGAGCCTCCCCACCAAATGCTGGCGGTGGCGTTATCCTTTTCAGCACGGATACGGGCAAGGATTTCTCCGCCGCCAAGGATGACGGAGGAAGTCTTGATGCCTGTTTTTTCTTCGAAAGCTTTGCATACCGCTTCGGTATGTTCTTCATTCAAAGCCGAGTAAATCACAAGCGATTGTTCTTCGGCGAACGCGCTCATGCATGAGAGCGCCAGCACCAAACAGAGTACCAGAGCAACGATACGTTTCATGTGTTAGTCCTCCTTGTGAATATGTTGTTGTAGCCGGTGCACATTTTGACACAACCGGCTTCAATCTTGCTAAGATAATAACATAATTATGTTAGCATGTCAACATTCGTTCGTTGCTTTTCATTTTCTTTGTTTAAAAAGACGGATAAAGGTCCCGCCTTTATCAATTGAACATTTCATTCCTTTTCAACATCCCCTATTTGTTTTAAACAAAGCATTTATCAGGAATGTGATGATGCTTTCCGTTCATCCCCGCACAACCGCTCTCCCCGCACGCTGTCGCTTTACAGAGCTCAGAAATAATGATATGATGAAATAGTAGAGATGTGGCGCTATAAAGTTCCTCATCTCTAAAGAAAGGGCTTGAATATGAACAAAAACGAGCGTTTGAAGCGCATCGCCTCCCTGCTGCAAAGCGAAAAATGTATCTCTGTTCATGCCTTGGCGCAGCAATTTGAAGTATCCGAGATGACCATCCGCCGCGACTTAAAAAGCTTAAAGGAAAGCAACCCCATTGGCATTTACGGCGGTACGGTTGTCAAAATCGGCCAGACATACGATCTCAACAGCGAGGAATATGCAAGAAACGAGGACAAGCGCACCATCGGCGCATTTGCCGCGTCTTTAATCGCGCCCAATGATATCATCTTTCTGGATATGGGCTCCACAACCATACATATTGCGGAAAATCTTCCGACTGATTTTCACTTTACCGTGCTGTGCAACTCCGCAAATATCCTCATGGAGCTGTTGAAATTTCCTAATATTGATATCAAGGTTGCCGGGGGCAGCTACCATCGAAGCACCGGCATGTTTACCAGTATGCAGGGCATTGAATACATAGAGCGATTTCGTACCAATAAAATGTTTATGTCCGCCGCCGGTGTGCACCCCACGTTGGGCGTTACCTGTTCCACGGATTATCTTGTTCGCTCCAAGCAGCACGCGATGGACATCGCGGTAGAACGGATTCTGGTTGTTGACGCCTCCAAATTTGGCATTGTGCATTCGGCCTATTGCTGCGATCTCTCCCGCATTGACGTGATTATTACCAACAAGTCGCTCAGCGAAGAATGGCAGCACGTTATCCGAAATATGGGCATTACGCTGTATCTGGTTTGACAATCATTTCATCTGAAAGGCGCTGATACGCATGAAGCCGTCCTCTGCCTCCCTTCTTGATTCGCTGATTCTCCGCCGCCCGGAGCTTGCCTCCTGCCAGGATGCCATCCGCGAGGCCGCCCGGCTGCTAATGGACAGCTATCACGGCGGGGGCAAGCTTCTCATCTGTGGAAACGGAGGCAGCTGCGCGGATGGCCAGCATATCGTGGGCGAATTGATGAAAAGCTTCATTCTGCCCCGGCAGCTTGACCCGGCGGACATGGCGGCTATCCGCGCGCTCGATCCGGAGTACGGCGGCCGCATTGCGCTTCATCTGCAAAAGGCGCTGCCCGCAATCTCCCTTGCCAGCGAAACCGCGCTGTTTACCGCCTACGCAAACGACGTTGCGGCTGATATGGTCTACGCGCAGCAGGTGTGGGGCTATGGCCGTCCCGGCGATGTGCTGCTTGCCCTATCCACATCCGGGCGTTCTGTCAATGTTGTATGCGCCTGTACCGCGGCACATGCTCGCGGGATGCGCGTCATCGGCATGACCGGCGAGCAGGGAAGGGACGTAGGCAAGCGGTCCGATGTGCTGATTGCCGTACCCGAAAAAGATACCTACCGTATTCAGGAGCTGCATCTGCCCGTCTGGCACACGCTTTGCCTCATGCTGGAGGAGGAATTCTTCGGCTGATGCCTATTCTTCAAAACAGGGCTTTCTAAAAGCAGCGGCGTGGAAACCGCCGTTGTTTGGCTTCGCGCGTCCCTGCCCCCCAACACAAAAATACGTCATTTTCATAAATCTTTCGTTAAGAATTTTCAAGCCATCTTGACAGCCACACCCGCTTTGATTATACTTTCTTCAATAAAGCGGATTTCCATTTTTTTGATTTTTGATTCCCAAAAATTCGTCTGGGAATCATGTATGTGCTTTGCAGGCCATAGCCTGTTTGGCAAAGGCGGTTTCGCGCGTGCTTCTCTTGGGCCAGGAGATAGGGCGGGCGGCGCCGCTTGCGTTCCGGTATCCCAAACAAATATGGAGGTGTTCCCGCATGACAGGTATCCCGCTTCTTATCGCATTCGTGGTTGCCATCGTTGTGATGATTCTTGCGATTTCGAAATGGAAAATCCATCCCTTCCTGTCCATCATGGGCGTATCCCTGATCCTGGCCCTGATCGCCGGTATCGACATCACCAAGATTGCCGACGTTATCGGCGCCGGTTTCAGCGGCACGTTCACTTCAATTGGTATCGTCATCATTCTGGGCGCCCTTGTTGGCATCCTGCTGGAAAAGACCGGCGCTGCGATCAAAATGGCCGAATGCGTCGTAAAGCTGGTTGGCAAAAAGCATCCCGAAGCCGCTATGATTATCATGGGCTGGATCGTGTCCATCCCCGTGTTCTGCGACAGCGGCTTTGTTATCCTCAACCCCATCCGTAAGGCGCTGGTGCAGCGTACCCGCAAGTCCTCCGTGGCGTGCTCGGTGGCGCTTTCCATGGGCCTGTATATTTCCCACTGCTTCATTCCGCCCACGCCGGGCCCCATCGCGGCGGCCAACACCCTCTACGGCGGCATGGGCCTTGAGGTAAACCTGCTGCTGGTAATGGGCATTGGCGCGCTGTGCTCCATCCTGCCCATGATCGCCGGCTACGTATTTGCCCTGTTCATCGGCAAGAAGGTAAAGGCTGCCGACGAACCCACCAACGCCGAGGCCATCGGCCAAACCTATGAGGAGCTGGTTGCCAGCTACGGCAAGCTGCCCAGCGCCTGGCTCGCCTTCGCTCCCATCGTGGTTCCCATCATCCTGATGGGCCTGGCCAGCGCCTTCAGCATGGGCGGCGTAAACGTTCCCCTGATCGTGTTCCTTGGTAAGCCTATCATCGCGCTTACCGTCGGCCTTATCCTGGGCGTCGTGCTGCTTGCTCAGTCCGGCAAGATGAAGGACTTCTACGAGTTGACCAACGATACCCTCAAGACCGTTGGCCCCATCCTGTTCGTAACCGCCGCCGGCGGCGTGCTGGGCAAGGTCATTTCCAGCTCCGACCTGGTCAACTTCATCACCGCGCACGCCAATGTGCTTGAAACCCTGGGCCTGTTCTTCCCCTTCCTGCTGGCCGCGCTCCTCAAAACCGCGCAGGGCAGCTCCACCGTGGCCATCACCACCAGCGCTGGTATCCTGGCTCCGCTGATGATGACCCTGGGCTTTGTGACCCCTCTGGACGCCGCTTTGGTGGTTGTGGCCATCGGCGCTGGCGCCATGACCGTGTCCCATGCCAACGACAGCTACTTCTGGGTTGTAACCAACTTTGGCGAGATGGATACCCAGGACGGCTATAAGACCCAAACCCTGGGCACCCTGGTGATTGGCATTGCCGCCATCATCAACGTGCTGCTGGTTTCCGTCATCTTCTAATCGGTTTTTCATTCACATGCCAAGCGGGCCGCCCGCCTCACTGCCCTCACGGCAGCGGGCGGCGGCCCGCTTTCTTGCGCAACAGGAGGCTATCGCATGAATCAGGACGCACAACGCATTCTTACCGAAACCCTACGGGAAGCGCTGCCCGGCGCGGCTGTGGGCCAGGCTCTGGAGCAAATCTCCTTCAACCCGGATGGCAGGCTGGTTGTCGTAGCAGCTGGCAAGGCCGCCTGGGAAATGGCGCGCGCCGCCGTGGAACGCATTGCCCGCCCCATCGCCGCGGGCGTTGTGGTTACCAAATACGACCACGCGCGCGGCCCGCTTGACTGCCTGGAAATTTTCGAGGCCGGGCACCCCGTGCCGGATGAAAACAGCTACCGCGCTACCGCCCGCGCGCTGGAGGCGGTAAGCGGCCTTACGGAAAAGGACAGCGTGCTGTTCCTTTTGTCCGGCGGCGGCTCGGCGCTGTTTGAGCAACCGCTGATCCCCCCGGAGGAAATGGCGGATGTGACCCGCCAGCTGCTGGCCTGCGGGGCCAACATCGTGGAAATGAACACGCTGCGCAAGCGCCTGTCCGCCGTAAAGGGAGGACGCTTTGCCCAGCGCTGCGCGCCCGCGCATGTGTATACCGTGGTTCTTAGCGATATCATCGGCGACCCGCTGGATATGATCGCCTCCGGCCCCGCCTATCCGGACGCTTCCACCTGCGCGCAGGCCAAGGAAATTGTGGCGCGCTACGGGCTGCGCCTGTCCGATAAGGCTCAGGCGCTCATTGCGCAGGAAACGCCCAAAGCGCTTGAAAACGTGACCACCTTTGTTACCGGCAGCGTAAAGCAGCTATGCCGCACCGCCGAAAGGGTGTGCCGGGAACTGGGCTACGAACCGGTTACGCTTACCGCCAGCCTGAGCTGCGAGGCTCGCGAGGCCGGCGCGTTCCTGGCCGCTATCGCCCGCGACCATCAGGAGGACGGCAAATCCCTGGCCTATCTGGCAGGAGGTGAAACCGTTGTGCACCTCACCGGCAAGGGCCTGGGCGGCCGCAATCAGGAAATCGCGCTGGGCGCCGCCGCGGGGATCGCGGGCTGCAAGGACACCTGCGTATTCTCCTTTGGTTCCGACGGCTCGGACGGCCCCACGGACGCTGCGGGCGGATATGTGGACGGCGATACCGCCCGCAGGCTGGCCGAAGCGGGCTACGACCTGCACAAAACGCTTGCGGACAACGACGCTTACCATGCCCTCAAGGCCGTCGACGGCCTTATCATGACCGGCCCCACCGGCACCAACGTGAACGATCTTTCCGTCGTGCTAATTAAACGGTAACGGCACCAGGGGCTCCGCCCCTGCACCCCCAAATTGCCCGCGCGTTGCGCGGGCAAAAATGGGATTCCTAAGGGCTTCGCCCTTAGACGGCGGGTGTTCGCGCGCGTCCCCGCCCATCGGCTTGCGCACCACATAAACGCGCCCAGGGCGAGCGCGCAGCATGCTGCGGCCAGGGCCAGCGCGGGGATGGGCGAAAGGAACGTACCGGCTGCCAGAGCCGCCGGATATGGGCGGCATGGCACATCAGAGCAGAAAAATTGAATAACGCACCGCACAGGCGGCATTTCTCAACTCCCGATACGGGAGAACAGGAACGCCGCTTTTTTCATGCCCTCTGTTACGCAGTAGGGGCAGAAAAAGCCTCGATTTACGCGGCTTTGTGGGCGCAGTCTGGCGGGCCCTATTCCCCCAAAATCGTCGTTCTACTGCGTAACAAATCCACAATGAAGCTATGGCAGTTTTCCTTTCCTTTCTTGGCCTGCGTGGATAATTAGAATACTGTTTTTGCGGGTTTAAGGGGAAAGTATCGGGGTAGGTAGGTTTCGCGTCTGCAATGCCGCATAACACAAGGCTTTTTCAGCGTCTAACGTTCCACATTAGGCGGCGTTTTTCGTGTCCCTTTGCCTGGGCAGTCGGCACATTCCTTAAAAACGCAAAACTCGTATTTCCAATTTGGTCGGTAGAAACGGCAGGCGCCGCTATCTTCATCATCTCCGGCGCACCCGGATTGATAGCACTCAAATCCCGGTTCCTGCTGCATAAGCAATTCAAGCATCCGATTTTCATTCTCTGTGAAATATATTCCGGCTGCGCCTCCTTTCTTTCGGGCATGAAAAACGCCGCAACTTATTTCAAGCTGTGGCGTAGTATGCAGAAAGGGACGCTATCTCTCGATAACGTCCCTTTTGCTCGGTTATTCAGTTGTAACCTGTTTGCCAGCTGTCCTTAAAACGCGATGATATATGGGATTTTTGCTTGTTTTCTTATCTCACCGCGATTAAAGGGCGTGGGCGTTTTGGGCCCGGTTGTGCCGCCTACCAAGGAAAACCTTGAAAACGCCATTGCGGACGGCTATAATATGATTATCGTGGGCAATGACATGTGGCATTTCCAAAATGCCCTGAAAGCCATGATGAAGGAGCACGTGGGCCCCCTACAGGCGTAACCGTGCAGCCCGCCGCAATCGTTCCGCCGCTTATCCGCGCCCACAGGCGGGATAAGCGGCTTTCCAGTGAAAAGGGAGGAAAGTACTGATATGGATATCCGCTATTCCTGCAATCAGCGCGATTTCAAGCGCTATACCACCGAGGAAATCCGCCGGGAGTTCCTGATTGAAAACCTGTTCGCGCCCGACGCGGTAAGCGCCGTATACAGCCATGTGGATCGCATGGTCACCCTGGGCGTAATGCCCGTTCACGAAAAGGTGCCGTTGGACAAGGGCATCGACGTTTGGAAGAACTTTGGCACGCACTACTTTTTGGAGCGCCGCGAGCTGGGCCTGTTCAACGTGGGCGGCGCGGGCCGCGTAACGGTGGACGGCGCCGTGTACGAGCTGGGCTACAAGGACTGCCTCTACATCACCATGGGCGCGAAG
The DNA here is from genome assembly GCA_022769795.1 of Clostridiales bacterium. Lineage (GTDB taxonomy): Bacteria > Bacillota > Clostridia > Christensenellales > Aristaeellaceae > Limiplasma. The sequence continues at coordinate 2,822 of JALEIQ010000225.1, read as the reverse complement.
GACGTTTGCTTTGAAAGCGTCAGCCCCGACGCTCCCGCCAAGTTCTACATCGTATCCGCCCCCGCGCACACGGCCTATGAAACCAAGCTGATTAAAATCGCCGACGCGGCCAAAAAGCCCCTGGGCTCCCTGGAAACCAGCAACAAGCGCGTAATCAACCAGTTCATTCACCCCGATGTGCTCAAAACCTGCCAGCTCTCCATGGGCATGACGGTGCTTGAGCCCGGCAGCGTTTGGAACACCATGCCCGCCCACACCCACGAGCGCCGCATGGAGGTTTATTTCTACTTTGAGGTGCCAAAGGACAACGTTGTTTTCCACATGATGGGCGAGGGCCAGGAAACCCGCCATATCGTTATGCAGAACGAGCAGGCCGTTATCAGCCCCAGTTGGTCCATCCACGCGGGCGCGGGCACCAGCAACTACACCTTCATCTGGGCCATGGGCGGAGAAAACCAGGCCTTTGATGATATGGACGTGATTCCTACCACGCGGCTTCGTTAAGGAGGTACTTTCGCATGAACATGAAGGATTTCAGCCTGGAAGGCAAAATTGCCTGGATTACCGGCGCGTCCTACGGCATCGGCTTCGCCATTGCCGAGGCCTACGCCGCTGCGGGCGCGACCGTCGTATTTAACGATATCAACCAGGAGCTGGTTAACAAGGGCCTGGCTGCCTACGCCGAAAAGGGCATTCCCGCCCGCGGCTATGTGTGCGACGTGACGGACGAAAGCGCCGTGAACGAGCTTGTGGCCAAGGTGGAAAAGGAAGTGGGCGTCATTGATATCCTGGTGAACAACGCCGGTATCATCAAGCGCATTCCCATGTGCGAAATGAGCGCCGCCGATTTTCGCAAGGTGATCGACGTGGACTTGAACGCGCCCTTCATTTGCTCCAAGGCCGTTATCCCCGCCATGATCCAAAAGGGCCACGGCAAGATTATCAACATCTGCTCCATGATGAGCGAGCTGGGCCGCGAAACCGTGAGCGCCTACGCGGCGGCCAAGGGCGGCCTGAAGATGCTTACCCGCAACATCTGCTCCGAGTACGGCGAGCACAATATTCAGTGCAACGGCATCGGCCCCGGCTATATTGAAACGCCGCAGACCGCCCCGCTGCGCGAGCGCCAGCCCAACGGCAGCCGCCATCCCTTCGACCAGTTTATCATCTCCAAAACCCCCGCCGCCCGCTGGGGCAAAACCGAGGATTTGCAGGGCCCGGCCGTGTTCCTGGCCAGCGACGCCTCCAACTTTGTAAACGGCCACGTCCTGTACGTGGACGGCGGCATTCTGGCCTATATCGGCAAGCAGCCGTAAGCACGCCAGGCCAGGGGCGCTGCCCCTGGACCCCGGCAGGGGGCTGAGCCCCCTGCACCCCGCGCATTTCGCGGGTCTAAATGTGGGATTCCTAAGGGCAAAGCCCTTAGGCGGTGGGTGTGGGAGGCGGAGCCTCCCGCGTACTTCTCTCACGCCAGTCCATTTGGGCTGGCGTTTTTTTGTTCCGGCACCGCTGCCTTCATCTTCCATCCGCGCCATGCATGCGTTGCTTTTCGCCGTTCGTTTGCTTTGGCGGGCGGCGCGCGCTTGCTATTGCGCCTGATTCTCCGCCTCGCCCTTTTTCAGCAGCTCTTGGAAAACGGCGATCAGATTGAGCTCGGAATAGGAGAGCCGGCGGCCCCTGGCGTAGACCGCCGCATAGGAGCGGGTGGAATCAATCCCGGCAATGCGGTAAAAATTGGGCTCCCGCAGATGCTTATGGATAAGCACCTCCGGCAGAAAGCCCACGCCAATGCCGCGCGCCACCAGCATGCACACGGTATCCCAGTTGGTGGATTCATAAATCACATTGGGCGTTATGGAGAAATGGCGCAGAATGCGTTGGCTCATTTTGGCGAACTTGAGCGTGGGAACCAGTTCCACAAAGGGCTCGTTGCCAAGGCAGGAAATATCCAGGTAGGGCACGCCCGGCGAGGGCACCGCATGGGCGTTTGCCGGGTGCGCAGGTGGGAGGGCAATCATGATTTCCTCCATATAGATAGGCCGGTAGGTAAGCCCCTCCCGCATGGGTTCGGCGGGAATGAAGCACAAATCCAGGGTGCCGTCCAGCACCCGCTGCTCTAATTCTGTGGAGGACTGCTCAATAATCTTGAGGCGGATGTGCGGAAAGTGCGCGCGGTAGTACGGCAACAGCAGCGGCAGGTAATACTTGCTGTAAAATGGCGATACGCCAAAGCACAGCGTTTCGCCCCCCGCGCTGGAAAGCCCGGCGACCTGGGCCATCATTTCCTCCCGGGCCATCAAAAGCGCGCGCCCCTCCCTCACAAGGATTTCGCCCGCCGAGGTAAGCGTCATCACGTTACCCGAGCGCACAAACACGGGCGTACCCAGGCTTTGCTCAATCTTGGAAAGGTATTGGCTAAGCGCCGGTTGGCTGATAAACAGGTTTTTGGCGGCCTGCGAAATGGTTTTTGCCTCGCTGATCGCGCAGATATACTCCAACGCCTTAAAATCCATGACTGGTTCGCCTCCGCAAGCATATAGGTTTTGCTTATATATCTATTCTACCTTCATATTTGACTTTATGCAATATGCAATATAGAATCAAGTTGAAATAAAGCAATGCGTTTCAACCGCACAAGGCATTCCATAAGCAATATGGATAATACTTCAAGGAGGCGCCTATGAAAGCAAGAACGAAGCGGCAGTTGGCGCAGGAGGCCAGAGGCGTTGCATGGACGCTACCCGCGTTGGTCTTTCTGCTCCTTTTTACCCTCTATCCCATGGTGAACGCCATCATTACCAGCTTTTATAACTGGAACCTGA
>JALEIQ010000184.1 GCA_022769795.1 Clostridiales bacterium | reverse complement strand
CCGAAAGGTATCCCAGCGCAATTGGCACCCCATGCCGTAATCCCCGTTTGTAAGCGGCAAGCATGCGTATCCTCCCAAAGCGTTTCTTTTGCGGCTCAAGGCGAGCGATGCGCCAGCCCCCCAGGGGCTGGCGCTGCGATTGTGTATGGCAATAGGAATTTGGCGAAGGAAGGGAGCGTCGCGCCCGAAGGCCGCCCCCTCCACGTCCTTTACCTTCTGCGGCGGAACGTGTCGATCAGCACGTTCAGGCCAAACAGACTGAAAAGCCATCCCAGCGGCGAGCAGCCGCATCCATAGCTGCGGTAGCTGCCGCCGCGGGTGCGGCGCGCCTTGCGCACTGGGTCGCTCTGACCAAAGATGATCAGAATCAGCACGGCCAGCACAATCCAACCGCCTGCGCTCAGGCCGTTCGTGCGGGCCTCGTGCCGCTCGTGGTAGTCCTGGTAATCCTCGCTGTTGTCGCGGATGGCGTCCATGACCTCGCTCCATAGCTGCGAGCCGTAGGCCTGCGCCTGGGCTTGCGGGGTTACGGCCGTCTGCTTGTTGCCAAACAGCTTGCCCAGCTTGATAGACTCTCCCGTTTGCTTTTCCAAAAGCGCGTTGAAGGCGGTAAAGTAGGCGTTAAACGCCGCGTCGTACTGCTGGCCGCGAAACAGCGTGCTGAACGTGGAGCTGGTATAGAGAAGGTTGTCGGCGTTCTTTTCACCCAAGAGCGCCGTTGCCTCTGCGCCCATGGCTGTGGCGAAGGCGTCCTCGCCCGCGGCGCCCAGCAAAAGCACGTCGTTCCCTTCGAGCTCCCATTTTTCAAACAGCGTCTGGGCATAGGCGCGGGCCTCCATGCCGTCCAGGAAATGCACGATTGCCACATGCAGGCGCACATCCGTTTCCGACTCAACCTTTTCGGCATATTCCGCGATATCCGCGGCTGTTTGAGCGCCGAGCACGTTTGCGTCGTCGGTCACAACGCCGCGCTGGGCGGGCAGGCGCACCGCCGCGAAGGCCGAAAGCGGCAGCGCCGCCACAAGCAGGCACAGACACAGGGCAAGCCTCTTTCTCATAGCGTATTTCATCTCTCGCGCGCCTCCTTACTCATACAGCGCGCAGGGCTCAACGCCCAGCAGCCTTGCCAGCACGCCCGACACAGGGCTGGAAAGCTGGCTGTTAAAATCCGACGCGGCCTGGTTATACGATGTTACCACCGCGCTGGCGCGCAGGCTTTGCAAATCCGAAATCAGCATATCCAGATACCGCTGGTCGCGCTCGCTGCGCTGAAAGCTCTCGGTTTCCTTCAGCTTCGCGCTTACGGCACCGACAGCCTCCTCAAGCCCGGCGTCCTGCGCCTTCTTGTCCGCAAGCTTTCCGCCTGCGGTACGCAGCGCCTTGGCGGCGGCCTCCAGGGCCGTTACGTCCTCGTCCGCCTGCGGCAAGTGGCGGCGCGCCACCACGCACAGGTTCAAACCGTCCGCGCCGCGGTAGCTGAGCACGTCCATGAGGCCGTTTTCCCCCTCCAGGAGGGCCGTCACCTGGCGGCGCTCGTCGGCAAAGCCGCTTACCGTGCCAAAGATCAGGCCGAACACAACCAGCGCAAGCGAAATCAATACGCATACGCCAATGGGCAGCTTCAATTTCATTTGTCCTAAGATTCCTTTCAGATTGGCTTAGTGCTTTAGCTCAAGCAGCTTCTTTTTTAGCTCGGTTTCCATGGTGGTGAGCTGTTTCTCGGCCTCGGCGCGCTGGGTGCGGCCCTCGTCCTGGATGCGCATTACCTCGTTGATGGTATCGATCAGGCTCTGGTTGGTTTCCACCAGCGTTTGCAGGTCGATCACGCCGCGCTCCGCCTCGCGCGCCGTTTCGATGGTGCCGGTTTTGAGCGCCGCGGCGTTCTTCTTGAGCAGCTCGTTGGTCATATCGGTCACGGCGGTTTGCGCCTTGAGGGCCTCCTGGCCGCGGTGCATGCCCAGGGCGATCACAATCTGGCTTTTCCACAGCGGCAGGGTGTTGGCAAGCGTGCTTTGGATGCGCTCCACCAGCAGGCTATCGTTATTCTGCAAAAGACGGATCTGCGGGGCCATTTGCAGGGCCACCTGACGGGTCAGCTTCAGGTCGTGCAGCTTTTTCTCAAAGCGGTCGCAGTTGGCAGCCATGTCGTTGGCGCGCTGCGCGTCCATCGCGTCGCCGCTCTGGGCGGCTTTTTCCATAAGCTCCTTGAGCGTGGTGGAGCGAACCTCCTCCAGCTTCTTTTCACCGGCGACGATATACATCGTCAGTTCCTTGAAGTACTGGGTGTTCATGTCGTAGAGATGGTTGAACATGCTCACATCCTTGAGCAGCTGCACCTGATGATCCTCAAGCGCCGTGGCGATAGTATCCACGTTGGCCTCTACCTTATCGTACTTCACCTGCATATCGCTTACGGCCTTTTTGGCGTTCCAGAACAGGCCGCCCAGGCCCTTGGGCTTTTCCGTGCCCTCGCTGAAGCCCTTGATTTCGCCCACAAGCTTTACCAGCATATCGCCCACCTCGCCGGTATCGTTGGTGCGAACGGTAGCTAGGGCGCTGTCGCTGAAATCCGCGATTTTCTTCTGCGCCTCCGCGCCGTAGAGCAGCACATGATCGCTGTTGTTGAGATCGATTTTGCTAATGAAATCCTCAATGGCCTTTTGATCCTCCTCGCTGAGCATGGAGGTATCCATTTCGCGCACGGCTTCGCTCGCGGCTGCGGCGGCGCTGCTCGCGCTGGGCGCGGGCGCGGCTTCCAGCTGGGCCGCGGCCTGCTCAAGCGCGGCCTTGTCCTGCGCCATAGAGGAAGGGTTCAGCGTTAGGATGGGGGTGCTGGGGGCCTGGTTATTCTCGGTCATATCAATCGTCCTCCTATCTTTGTTACGCCGTTATTTTTCATCCTTCTTGGGGGCCTGCGCCATCGCTTCCCCGCCATAGGTGGGATACATGCCGCCGTTTAGCGTGGGGGCTTGCGGCTGGTGCGCCTGCGCCTGCTCAACGGCGCTGGCCACCTGGGCCTCCACGCCGCTTTGCGCGTGGGAGCGCTCCCTGGCTATGCGCGTGGCCTCGTGGTCGATGCGGGCGGCCTCGCGGGCCTGCGCGGCGGCGCGCTCCAAATCGCCCTCGGTAAGCCCGTCGCGCTTGAGCATCTGCTCCAGCACGTCAATGTCGGTGGTAATATCCAATACGTCGTCGCGGTAGAGGTTCTCCAGCATCTTGTCGCAGCCCGTGAGCACCACGCCCAGCGCGTCGTCTATGCGGCGGCGGGCGGCCACGGCCTCGGCGCCGCTTACGCCGCGCTCCTCAAGCATGCGATAGCCCTTTACGATTTTAAGCGTGGTGGGCAGGTAATACGCCATGAACTTGCGAATCTGCGAAGCCTTGGCGGGCTTGTCGTATACGGCCCGGAAAATCTCCGCGCATTGGTTTTCCAGCGTGTCCAGCTTCTCTGAAAGCGACGAATCGGGTATCTTATCGTTTTCAGCGCGGATTTCCGTAATCATCTCGCGGCCCTTTTGCAAAAGCTCATCCACATCGGGGTTGCCGGTATCGCCCTGCACCTTCTTCAGGCTTTCGGGCGTTTCATCCTTTACAGTCAAATCCAGGCCCTGCGCCATCGTGCGGATGATCGCCCCCGCGAAGCCGCTCAGCGCGAACGCCAGCACATAGCCGCCCAGGCTGTGCGGGTGAAACAGCACCGAGTACAGCGCGAATACCGCGCCAAACGCCAGGAAGCCCGCGCCCAGTCCCTTGTGTTTTTGGGGTTTCGCCTTTTTGCTCATCAGCTTGCTCCTTTATTTCCGGCTGGGCCGCCCGCCCTGCGTCGGCCCTTTCACTTGACGCAATGGATTATATCATAAAACCGTTTGTATGAAAAGGAAAACACGGCGCAAAGCCGCTGTGAGGACGCTGAAAATAGGATTAGAATTTGCTAAACGTCCGTTTGGGCTTCGGCGGCGGCGCTCCGCCGCCTTCCAGAAAAAACAAGCAAAAAACATTGCAAAACCGCTTGACATTCATTAAAAACCAGGGTATGATACACCCATTCCAAAACCGTTGAGGGAGAGGAGTAACCGTCAGGCGACGCAGCAAAGGGAGCCGTGAACAGTGTGACCACGGCGTGCGAAACGGCGGCGAATGGACTTCCGAGGGCGGCGGCGAAAGCTCCGAATATCCGAGCCGTAGCAGCCGACGGGATCCCACACCCGTTATCCAGGTGGCGCGTATGATGGTACGTGACGATGAGCCCGCTTATTAGCGGGGAACTGAGTGGCACCGCGGAAATACCGCCTCAGGCAACGAGCAACGTTGCTTGGGGCGTTTTTTCATTCCTCAAAATCAAGAAACGAAAGGATGGACTGACTTATGACAATGCTGAAGAAACTGACCGCTCTGGTACTGGCAATGCTGCTGACGCTGGGCGTTTCCGCCTGCGCTATGGCTGAAAGCAAGGTTTACACCATTGGTATCGCGCAGTTTGCGGAGCATCCCAGCCTGGATAACTGCCGCGAGGGCTTTATCCAGGGCCTGGCGGAAATGGGCTATGTGGAGGGCGAAAACGTGCGCTTCGTGGTGCAGAACGCGCAGGCGGATATGGGCCTGACGCAGCAGATTGCCCAGCAGTTCGCCCAGGAATGCGACCTGGTGTGTGCCATTGCCACCCCCATTGCTCAGGCCGCCTTCAACGCCTGCATGGACAGCGGCAAGCCCGTTATCTACACGGCTGTGAGCGACCCCGTGGCCGCCATGCTTGCTAACGACGAGGGCAAGAGCGATAAGAACATCACCGGAACCTGCGACCTGTTGCCAGTGGAAGCGCAGCTCAAGCTGATCCGCGCCTTCCTGCCGGAGGCCTCCAAGATCGGTATCCTCTACACCACCAGCGAAACCAATTCTGAGAGCCAGCTCAAGCTGTACCAGGATCTGGCCGGGCAATACGGCTTTGAGATCGTGCCCAGCGGCGTTTCCACCGGCGCGGATATCCCCCTGGCCTGCGACAGCCTGCTGCCTCAGGTGGACTGCCTCACCAACCTGACGGACAACACCGTTGTAAGCTATCTGGCGTTGGTGTTGGACAAGGCCAACGCCGCCGGGAAGCCTGTGTTCGGCAGCGAGATTGAGCAGGTGAAAAACGGCTGTATCGCCTCGGAGGGCGTGGAGTATGTGTCCCTTGGCCAGCAGACTGGACGCATGGCGGCCGAGGTGCTGGGCGGCGCGTTCGGTGGGGATATCCCCTTCTGCTCCAGCGAGGGCGGCGAAATGTGCTACAACCTGGCCGTGGCCGAGGCGCTTGGCGTAACCATTCCTGAAGCCGAGCTTGCCCGTGGCGCTGCCGTTACGAAGGACTGATTTTCGGCTCGTTCATCCCCTTGCCGTCCGCGCGCGCCAAGCGCGTGGGCGGCATACGCGCGCCGCGCATACGCCGCCATCATAGGCGCGAAGCATACGGAGGAATACGCATGGGTGTTTTGATAGGCATTTTGGAGGAGGGGCTCATCTACGCGCTGCTGGCGCTGGGTGTGCTGATTACCTACCGCGTACTGGATTTCCCCGACCTGACGGTGGATTCGTCCTTTCCCCTGGGAGCGGCGGTCAGCGCCATTTTAACGGTAAACGGCATGCCGCCCGTACTTACCCTGCTTGTGGCGCTGTTCGCGGGGGCCGCCGCGGGCTTGGTGACAGGTGTGATTCATGTAAAGTGCCATGTGCGCGACCTGCTTAGCGGCATTATCACCATGACGGGGCTTTACTCCATCAACCTGCGCATCGCCGGACGCGCCAACCTTCCGTTTTTTAATAAGGAAACGATTTTTGACAACGCGCTTGTGCGCGGCCTGCCCGGCGTGCTCCAGCCCTATTCCAAGGTGCTGGTGGTGCTTGTGATCGTGTTGATCGTCAAGATTGTGCTGGATTTATTCATGAACACCAAGGCGGGTTTTTTGCTGCGCGCCGTGGGCGACAACCCCGCGGTGGTGGCAACCCTGGCGCGCGACGGCGGCATGGTGAAAATCGAGGGCCTGGTGATCGCCAACGCCCTGGTGGCGCTGGCAGGCGCGGTAATGGCCCAAAAGAACCGCGTGTTTGAAATTTCCATGGGCACGGGCGCGATGGTTTTTGGCCTTGCGGCGGTCATTATCGGCGTGAACATATTCAAAAACCGTCAGCGCGTAAACAGCTCCACCGCCGCGATTGTGGGCAGCATCATTTACAAGGCGTGCGTGGCGCTGGCGCTTTCCATGGGACTGGTGCCGCAGGACTTGAAGCTGATTACGGCGGCGCTGTTCCTGATTATCCTTGTGCTTGGCGGCGCGCGCAGGAAGAAGGTGAAGTTCCGTGCTTGAGCTTCGTGATATCAGCAAGGTTTATTCCCCGGGCACCGTGAATGAAAACTGCCTGTTCAGGCATTTCAACCTTTCCATCCCGGACGGACAGTTTGTAAGCGTGGTCGGCTCCAACGGCAGCGGCAAAACCAGCATGCTCAACCTTCTCTGCGGCTCCATCCCCGTGGACGAGGGCAGCATCCTCATGGACGGGCGCGA
>JALEIQ010000171.1 GCA_022769795.1 Clostridiales bacterium | reverse complement strand
TGGCGCACGGTGCAGTACGCTATCATCGTTCTTCCCGTAACGCTCATCCTGGGCTTTCTGCTGGCGCTCATGCTCAAGCGTTCCTCAAAGCTCAACGTGGTATTCCGCACCATGCTCTTTACCCCGCGCGTATCCAGCATGGTGGCCATATCGGTGGTGTGGCTGTTCATCTTCAACCCGCAATACGGCCTGCTTAACAGCGTTCTGGGGCTGTTTGGCGTACCGCCCGTGCGCTGGCTCAACGAAACGTCCTCGGCCCTGCCCTCCATCGCCCTGATTACCATCTGGCGCATGCTGGGCTACAGCACGGTGGTATACCTGGGCGGCATCCAGAACATATCCGAGGACGTGCTGGAGGCCTCCACCATCGACGGCGCCAACGCCCTGCAAACGGTATGGCATATCACCGTGCCGCTTACGTCGCCAACCACGTTTATGCTGCTGATCCTCAATTCCATTGAGGTGCTGAAGATGTTCACCACCATCAACGTCATGACGGACGGCGGCCCGGCCAAAGCCACGCAAAACCTGGTGGTTATGCTCTACGAATACGCCTTCAGGCGCTATCAGGTGGGCTATGCGAGCGCCATCGCGCTGGTGCTGTTCCTGCTCATCCTGATCATCAACCTGGTGCAGATGGCGTGCGAGCGCTTCGTAAGCTACGATTCGTAAGGAGGCGAGGGTTCCTATGAAATTCGGCAAGCGTTTCAAGGCATGGGAATGCCTTCGCATCGCCCTGCTGGCCGTGATTACGGTTATTGTGGTGTTTCCTTTCTTCTGGATGGTGCTTTGCTCGTTCAAGTCCTCCCAGGAGGTGCTCAGCAAAAGCGTGTTCTGGCCAACGGAGTGGCATCCCGAAAACTACCTGCTGGCCTGGAATACCGCCCGCTTCGATATTTACTTTACCAACAGCCTGCTCATGGCCCTGGTTTCCGTGCTCGCGCAGTTAATTACCAGCTCCATGGCGGCCTATGCCTTTGCCAAGCTCAAGTTCAGGCTGAACAAGCCGCTGTTCATGGTGTTCCTGTGCTCGATGATGATTCCGCAGGAGGCCACCATCGTTTCCAACTACCTTACCATTTCCGCCATGGGGATGATGGATACCTTCTTCGCGGTGGTGTGCACCTCCCTGGTAAGCGTATTCGGCGTGTTCCTGCTCAGGCAGTTTTACATGACCATCCCCGACGCGCTCCTGGAGGCCGCCAAGATTGACGGCGCGGGCGAAATACAGTCCTTCGTGAGCATCATCCTGCCGCTGGGGAAAAGCGCGATGGCCACCATCGCCATCACCGGCTTTATCGGAAGCTGGAACAGCTATCTGTGGCCGCTCATCATTACCAACAGCATGGAGCTGCGCACCGTGCAAACGGGCCTGCGCGCCATGATGATGATGGAACAGGGCGTGGAATGGAACCGGCTGATGGCCATGTCCACACTCGTTACCATACCGACGCTCGTACTGTTTGTGGCGCTGCAAAAGTACTTTGTGCAGGGCATCACAAAGGTCGGGCTCAAATAACCGGCTCTCAGGCGCAACGCGCCTAAGCATAAAACACAAGGAGGGTTCTATCGTATGAAAAAGTTCCTATCACTTCTGCTTGCCGTGTGCATGCTAGTTGGCCTGTGCGGCTCCGCGCTTGCCGACGAGCCCATCACGCTGGATTTCTGGGTACGCACCAGCGATGATTTTTCCGCCGAGATCGCGGCCTTTGAGGCGGCCAACCCCGGCATCAAAATCAACCAGGTGCAGGTAGGCGGCAACTACGACGATATGGTTGCCAAGTACAACGCCGCCATCGCCGCGGGCAACCTGCCCCATGTGGGCATTGTGGGCCAGCGGCACGGCATCCCGCAGTTTTATGACGCGGGCAAGCTCATCCCCATTGAAAACTACCTGACCGCCGAGGAGCAGGCCGATATCATCGACGGCTTCTGGACGCGCTACACCTATCAGGGCGTGCGCCTGGCGGTTCCCTTCCAGAGCAGCATGCCCATGATGTACTACAACGAAACCATGCTCAATGAGCTGGGCCTTGAGGTTCCCACTACCTTCACCGGCATGATCGAGGCGGCCAGGAAGGCCGTTAAGGACGTGGACGGCGACGGTGCGACCGACATCTACGGCTTTAACATGCATTCCGACAGCCCCTGGTACATCCAGCCCCTGGTGTGGAGCTTTGGCGGCACCATCATTGACGCGGAAGGCAACGCCAACGTGAACACCCCGGAAATGAAGGAGGTTCTTTCCCTCATCGCCGGTATGGTGAAGGACGGCGTAATGCCCGCCAACCAGCACACCACCGCCCAGACCGACTTTACCAACGGCACCACGCTGTTCTTCTTCACCTCCTGCGCCTCCAAGAGCAATATTCAGGAAGCTGTGGGCGACAGCTTCAAGTACAACATGGCCTTCTTCCCCGCTGAGAAGGAGCTGAACGTGTGCATCGGCGGCAACGGCCTTGCCATCTTCGCCTCTGACGACGCGCACCAGGAAGCCGCCGCGAAGTTCATCAAGTATATGATCTCCCCCGAGGCCATCAGCCAGAGCACGCTGCAGCGCGGCTACATGCCCTTCAGCCACTCCCAGTTTGACAGCGAGCTGATCCAGGGCCGCCTGGAGGATCCGATCTGGAAAACCGTTCTGGCTCAGGTGGATTACATCCAGGGTCAAAATATCCATCCCGCGGATTCCACCATCTGGAACGAAACCCTCGCGCTGCTTTCCTCGCTTGAGTCCGACCCCAACATGGATATCGGCGCGGCTTTGGAAAAGATGCAGGCTGAAATCGACGAATTCATGATGCTGTACTAAGCCGCACGGGCCGTTCCGCCGCCGGCGGAACGGCCCCCGGCCACAAAGGAGCAAGACGTATGCCAGTGGTTAATTACGCGCATCGCGGCGCCAGCGAGTATTATCCTGAAAACACTTTGCGGTCCTTCTACGCCGGGTTGGAAATGCGCGCGGACGGGATTGAAACGGATATCCAGCGCACCCTGGACGGCGTGCTGGTGCTTCATCACGACGATACGCTGGAACGCGTAACAGGAAAGAAGGGCGTTATCCGGGAATTTACCTACGCGCAGCTTCTTGAGATGGATTTTGGCGTTTTCAAGGGCGAGCGCTTCGCGGGCGAAAAGATCGTTACGCTGGACGCTTTTCTTACCTATTTTGGGCAGAAAAACCTGAAGCTGGCGCTGGAAATCAAGCAATACGGCGTGGAGGAACAGACGCTGGCATTGATCAATGCGCACGGCTGCCGCGACCGTGTGACGCTTACCTCCTTTATCTGGGAAAGCGTGGCGGACGTCCGCGCGCTGGATCAAACCATTGACGTGGGCTTCCTGACGGACAGGATTACACCGGAAACGCTGGATAAGCTGGCGCTTCACCGCATTGGGCAAATCTGCCCGCGCGTAGATTTGGTGAGCGAGGAGGACATGGCCCTTGCCCGTCGGCGCGGCTTTAGGGTGCGTTTCTGGGGTGTGAAGGACGAGGCGCTCATGCGCCGCGCGCTGGCCCTGAACGGCGACGGCATGACCGTCAACTTCCCGGATAAGCTGACGGCGGCGCTGGAGGCCAAGTAGCCCGAAGCGACCGCATGGGGCTATCAGGCAGCCTGAGGCCCGCCGCATATTGATTGGAATGGTTCCGAAAACAGAAAACGCCTCCTGTCGCTGCGACACAGCCGCGGCAGGAGGCGTTTTCTGTTTTCTCCAGGATTTTCGGTTTGCAAAACGCCGCCCCCTTCCGGGAGGCGGCGCGAAGAAGCCCTTGAATCAGGCCTTGCCGTTGCAGCCCAGGACGTCCACAATCTTATGGCGCACCATCTCGCGGATGCCGGTGCGGGCGTCGGTCAGGTACTGGCGGGGGTCAAAGTGATCGGGATGCTCGGCAAAGTGCTTGCGCAGCTCGCCGGTGAAGGCCAGGCGCAGGTCGGAGTCGATGTTGATTTTGCAAACGGCCATGCTGGCGGCCTTGCGCAGCATTTCCTCGGGCACGCCCTGCGCGCCGGGCATGTTGCCGCCATACTGATTGATCATATCCACATAGCTGGGGATAACGGAGCTGGCGCCGTGCAGCACGATGGGGAAGCCGGGCAGGCGCTTGGAAACCTCCTCCAGGATGTCGAAGCGCAGCTTGGGCTCGCCCTTGAACTTGAACGCGCCGTGGCTGGTGCCGATGGCGATGGCCAGGCTGTCGCAACCGGTGCGGGTAGCGAACTCCTCCACTTCCTCGGGGCGGGTGTAGCTGGAATCCTCGGCGGATACCTTCACATCGTCCTCCACGCCGGCCAAGCGGCCCAGCTCGGCCTCAACGGTCACGTTGCGGTCGTGCGCGTACTCAACCACCTTGCGGGTCAGGGCGATATTCTCCTCAAAGGGCAGGTGGCTGCCGTCGATCATCACGCTGGTGAAGCCGCCGTCGATGCAGCTCTTGCAGGTTTCAAAATCCGGGCCGTGATCCAGGTGCACAACGATGGGCAGGTCGGTATCCTCAATGGCAGCCTCAATCATCTTCATCAGGTACACATGCTTGGCATACTTGCGCGCGCCCGCGCTCACCTGCAAAATAAGGGGGGCGTTTTCCATCTTCGCGCCCTCGGTGATGCCCTGGATAATCTCCATGTTGTTGACGTTGAACGCACCGATGGCATAACCGCCCTCATATGCCTTTTTGAACATTTCTTTGCTGTTTACCATTGGCATGGGTGTTTCCTCCTCATTTCATAAGGTAATGGCATTATTATACCAAAGATTGTGCCCGTTGGATAGGGTGCGGTCAAAATTCCTGACGTTTTTTTCACAATTCCCGATGCGGTTTTTATTTGACATATGGGCATGAAAACGCTATCATGGAATATGGAAAATTGTATGCAAAGGAGGGCTGGCTATGTCCGCTGAATGGCAAGACGGCGGCGCGGGGCGCGCTTCCCAGGCGCAGGATGAGCAGGCGGCGAATCCCTTCGCGCCGGTTGATTACAGATCGCGCCTGAAAGCGCCGCCGAAGCTTACCGGCGCGTGCGAAACCGTCCGTCCCCTCGCGCCCGGGCAGCTATATCCCGCCGCCCGCCCGCTCACGCCGCCCAGGCCGCTCATGGCCGCCCCAGCCTACGAGGGCTTCGCTCCCAACGAGCCGGAAGTCCCCGAGGCTCCCGCGCAGCCGTTTGCCGGGAGCGCGTTTCCCAGCATGCCCGCATGGGAGATGGCCCCGCATCCGTTCGCGCAGCCTCTTGCTCCCGCGCAGCCCTTTGGCAGAGCCAATTCCTATTCTTCCGCGCTTAATGCGCCTGCGGAGCCGTTTGCCGCGCCCTCTTGGGAGGATGCGCCGCAGGCACAGCAGCCCCGGCAGCAACAGGCAACCCCGGAGGCGGGCAGCCCCTATTCCTCCGCTTTTAACGCGCCTGTGGAGCCGTTTGCAGCCCCCGTTTGGGAGGACGCGCCCCAGCCCCAGCAGCTCCAACAGCCGCAGGCTGTCCCGGAGGCAGACAGCCCCTATTCCAACGCTTTTAATGCGTCCGTGGAGCCGTTTGCCGCCCCCGTTTGGGAGGACGCGCCCCAGCCACAGCAGCCCCAACAGCCGCAGGCAACCCCGGAGGCGGGCACTCCCTACTCCCACGCTTTTAACGCGCCTGTGGAGCCGTTTGCCGCGCCCGTTTGGGACGACGCATCACAGCCCCAGCAGCCACAGCCTCAGCAGCCGCAGGCAACCCCGGAGGCGGGCATTCCCTACTCCCACGCTTTTAACGCGCCCATGGAGCCGTTTGCCGCCCCCGTTTGGGACGACGCACCACAGCCACCCCAGCCCCAGCAGCCGCAGGCAACCCCGGAGGCGGGCAGCCCCTATTCACACGCTTTTAGCGCGTCCGTGGAGCCGTTTCCCTCCCCCGTTTGGGAGGACGTGCCCCAGCCACAGCAGCCGCAGGCCGCTCCGGAATCGTCCGCGCCTCCCATATGGCAACAGGCCCCGGTAGCCGCGCAGGCCGCAACCGCCGCGGATAGCCTTCCCTCCTATCTGAAAAAGCGTTCGCACGTTTCCGCCAGGCCCTTGCAGGCCAAAGACAGCGACGGTACGGAGGAAGCGCGGCCCGCCGCGCCCGCCGCCGAAGCCGGTGCGGCTCCCAGGCCGCGCCGCCGCCGTGCGGATCGCAACCGCGTTATGCCGGATGAACCGGATACGCCGCGCGCTGCCGCCGAGGCTCCCGAAACAAGCGCGCCATCTGCGGCCAATACTCCTTTGGAAGCGGAGCGTTCCTCCAGGGAATCCGCCCCTTCCGAAGCGGATTGCCCCCCCGAAAGCAGCCAAGAGGGCACGGAGGCTTCCAGCGCCGCGGAGGCTTCACCCGAGCCGCCCGCTTCCTCCCCGCAAGCCGAGCCCTTCGACCCCTACGACCACGATGACGAACCGGCGCTGCCTCCCCTGCCGGAGATGCCCGATGCGCCGGACATGTTCTTTCCCAACATGGGCGAGCCTGGAACGCCCTATGCGCCTGTCTTTTCCGGCGAGGCGGCTTCCGGAACCTTTCAGGCATTTTCGGGAGATGGGTTCGCTCCCCTTGGCCCGGAGGAAGCGTCCGCCGCTTCCCAGCCGTCCCAGCCGTTCGAGCCGTTCCAGGCTCCCTTCCAACCTCAACCCGTGCCGCAGCCCGAGCCTTCCTATCAGCCCGCCCCGCCGCTGGATAGCGGCCGAACGCAGCCCGTGCAAGAGGCCCGGCCCCAGCGCCGCTCCCCGGCACAGACGGCCCCCCAAGCCGCCCCCGCGTCCCGGGACAAGGCCGCGCCCGGCCAGGCGCAGCGCCCACCCGTGCGCATCGGCCGCGTGCTCGCGTTGATTGCCGCGGCGGCGATGCTGCTGTTCTGCGGCGTTGTGGGCGGGCGCGTTATCAGCGACCTGGCGCGAAACGAGCGTGAAATGAAAGCCGTGCGCGACAATTACCGCGAGCGCAACGGCACGGAGCTGGAAAGCGGCGCGGCCCGCGTGGAGCTTTTGCCCGCCGGGCAAACCTTCGCGCCCACCGCCACGCCCATGCCCACGCAGCCCGTGCAAACGCCCACGCCCACGCCTGTCATTCCCATCCGGGAGGCGGCCGTGCAAAGCCTGAACAGGCGCGACAGCACCAGCGTGCAGGAAACGCCCGAGCCTTCGTCCACGCCCAATCCGCGCACCCGGCTGGACGCCTATCCGGACAATCCCCTGCGCAACGTTATGGAAAGCCTTCTCCCGCTTTGCCAGGAAAACGCCGATGTGATTGGTCAGCTTACCATTCCCGGCGTGCTGGACGAGGTGGTTGTCCAGCGCAACAACACCTATTACCTAACCCGCAATTGCCGCGGCGTTTCCTCCGAGGCTGGGGCTGTTTTTGCGGACGAAAGCTGCTCCCTGCGCGTTCCTCCGGAAAACCTGCTTTTGCGCGGCCAAAGCTCCGTGAAGGGAAAAACCTTTGCGCCGCTATGGCAGTACGCCACGGCGGGAGCAAATTTTGCGGCCTCCGCCGCCACGGCTACGCTTACCACGCTGTACGAGGAGGCGCAGTACACCCTGTTTGCCGTAATCGTGGCGGACAGCGACCCTGCCTCCGGCAGTTACTTCAACTACGCCAGCCACCCAACCTTCGCCACGGACGAGGCCATGCTCGCCTATGTGGAAAGCGCGCGCGCACACAGCCTGTATCAGTTTAACGTGGATGTGCAGGCCAGCGACCGCCTGCTTACCCTGGCCACCATCGGCGGGGATAGCTGCCTGGTGCTGCTATGGCGTATGAACCGCTAGCGCGCGGTTTACAATAGCTTTGCCTTTTGTATCCTAATACCTTTACCCAAAGGAGGCGCGCACCTATGCCAAACGAAAACCGTGTTATCTACCCCGGGGAATTCCTGCTTCCCGCCGCTTCCAGCGGCCTGACCGAGTGGGCCTGCGTGGCATGCGACCAATATACCTCCCAGCCCCGCTACTGGCAGGAGGCGCGCCTGCTGGCGGGCAGCCATCCCTCCGCCCTGAACCTGATTTTGCCGGAATGCGAGCTGGACGAGGCCGCCGCGCGCGTGCCGCAGATTCACCAAACCATGCGGGACTATTTGGAGCAGGGCGTGCTGGTTCCCGCTGTGCGCAACGGCTTTGTGCTCACCGAGCGCAACACCTCCAGCGGCGCGCGCGTGGGCCTGGTGGCGCTGCTGGATTTGGAATGCTACGATCCCGCGCGCGGCAGCCGCAGCCTGGTGCGCGCCACGGAGGGCACCATCGAAAGCCGCGTGCCGCCCCGCATGGCGGTGCGGCGGGGCGCGCCGTTGGAAGTAAGCCATGTGCTTATGCTGATGGACGATCCCATGCACAGCGTAGTGGAGCCCCTGTTTGAAAAGCATGACCGGTTGATGAAGCTTTACGACTTCCCGCTCATGATGGGCGGCGGCCATCTGACCGGCTATGCCGTAACCCATCCCGCCGACATCCGTGCCGTATACGACGCGCTGGACAGCCTGCGCGCGCGGCTGGATCCCGACGATCCCCTGTTGTTTGCCATCGGCGACGGCAACCACAGCCTGGCGGCTGCCAAGGCCTGCTGGGAGGAGGTTAAGCGCGGCCTTACGCCCGAGGAAACGGTTTCGCATCCCGCGCGCTTTGCCATGGTGGAGCTGGAAAACATCCGCGACGACGCGCTGCGCTTTGAGCCCATCCACCGCGTGCTGTTTGGCTACGACGGCGATACGTTGCTGGACGAACTGGCCGCCTTTGCAGCCGAAAAGGGCGCGACCCTGGCCGCTGGGCCCGGCGCGCAGGAGATTGTATGCGTATACGAGGGCAAGGAAGTCACCCTGAGCGTGAGCGGCTCGCCCTATTCGCTGGCGGTGGGCACCCTACAGGCGTTTCTGGATAACTGGCTGGAAAGCCATCCCACCGTCCGGCTTGATTACATCCACGGCGAGGAAACCGTGCGCGCCCTGGCCGCCGGAGAGAACGTGATCGGCTTCCTGCTGCCCACGCCTTCCAAGGACGCGCTGCTGCCCACCGTGCGCCGCGAGGGCGCGCTGCCCCGCAAAACCTTCTCGCTGGGCTCCGCCAACGAAAAGCGCTACTATATGGAGGCCCGCAAGTTGCTTTGAGCCTGACCCGGCGGCTTATGCTACGGGTTTTTCTCGGAGTTGAGATGCCTGCGCGTCCGCTTTGCGCGGGCTGAAAGCGGCTTTGTTCAATGGTTATGAAAACGCGCTCCCAGCTCAAAAAGCTGAGAGCGCGTTTTCCATGCGGTTTTTTGTAGGTCAAAGGTTGTGTAACAGTTCCTCGGGATATCGGTACTTCCAAAGGCATGTGCAGAGCCGCAGCGCCAGCCCAGATGGGCTGGCGCGTTTCTCGCTTGAAAACGCTGCGGCGTAAGGTTTTTGGGGCTCCGCCCCAAACCCCGGCAGGGGCATAATGCCCCTGCACCCCGTTCTTTTAGTGCTCTGCGACCCTGGCGGCCATGGGCACATACTCCCGCCGGGGCAGAATGCTCTTATACGCCGGGCGGATAATCTTATCCATGTTCATAAGCTCCTCCAGGCGGTGGGCGCTCCAGCCCACAATGCGCGCCACGGCAAAGATGGGCGTAAACAGCTCCTCGGGAATGCCCAGCATGCTATAGGTAAGCCCGCTATAAAAATCCACATTGGGGCTGACGCCCTTAAAAATCTTGCGCTCCCGAGAGATAATCTCCGGCGCGAGCCTCTCCACCATCGCATAGAGCGCAAACTCATCCTGCAAGCCCTTTTCCAGCGCCAGCTTCTCCACAAAGCCGCGGAACACCTTCGCGCGCGGGTCGCTCACGCTGTATACGGCGTGGCCCATGCCATAGATAAGCCCCTTTTGGTCAAAGGCCTCGCGGTTGAGCAGGCGCAGCAGGTAGGCGGCTATCTCGTCCTCATCCTTCAGGTCGCGCACATGGCGCTTGAGATCGGCCATCATCTCCACAACCTTGATGTTCGCGCCGCCGTGCTTGGGCCCCTTCAGGCTGGCCAGCGCCGCCGCCACCACGCTATAGGTATCGCTGCCGGAGGAGGTTACCACATGCGTGGTAAAGGAGCTATTGTTGCCGCCGCCATGCTCCATGTGCAAAATCAGCGCCAAATCCAAAACGCGCGCCTCCAGCTCGGTATAGGATTTATCGGGCCGAAGCATCCGCAGCAGGTTTTCCGCCGCGGAAAGGTTTTCATCCGGCCTGTGGATGTACAGGCTTTCGTCGCGCTCGTAATGGTTGTAGCTATGGTAGCCGTATACCGCCAGCATGGGGAATACCGCAATCAGCATCAGGCACTGCCTGAGCACGTTGCCCAGGGACACGTCCGCCACCCGGTCATCGTAGCTGGCAAGGGTGAGCACGCTGCGGCTCAGGGTGTTCATCATATCGCGGCTGGGCGCCTTCATAATTACGTCGCGCACAAAATTGGTGGGCAGGGTACGGCTGTCCGCCAGAATTTTTTGGAACTGGCGCAGGGACGCTTCATCCGGCAAATCGCCAAACAAAAGCAGGTAAGCAATTTCCTCAAAGCCGAAGCGCTGCTCGCGCGCCTCCGCCCCCACCAGATCGATGATGCTGTAGCCGCGATAAAACAACTGCCCGTCGCAGGGCACGGTTTCCCCGTCGATCTCCATGCTGCTCTGGATTTCGGATATATTGGTAAGCCCGGCCAAAACGCCCCGGCCCAGCTTATCGCGCAGGCCGCGCTTCACGCCGTACGCCTGGTACAGCTCCGGGTCTATTCTGCCGTTTTGCAGCAGCAGTTGGGCTCGTTCCCCGGCATATTCGGCCAGCCGGTCCAGGTTGGTCTGCATCATTTTTTCATACCTCCTTTTGAAAAAAAGAAAAAGAGAAAACACCGGGCGGGCCTTTCGCCCGTCTGTTCTTTACAAGCGCGCTTCCACATGCGGCGCGTTCACTCATTCAATCTTTGGATAAAGAAAGAAGAAAGCTATCTTCAGTATACATTGCCAACCCGTTTTGGTCAAGCCCGCGGCCCTGACGGCTTCTGTCAAAAAAGAAAACGGGCGGGAAAGGCGACCGCAACGCGACCCTGTGCCTTTCCCGCCCGTTTAAACGGCTTACAGTGCTTTCCCAAGCAGCTCCTGGGCCTTTTCCACAAGGCCCTTCACCGCGTCGGGCAGCTGCGCCTTGGAAAGCGTTCCAAGGAAAGCCTTCGCCTTCTCCAAAAACGCCTCCGCAGCCGTGCCGTTCGCCTTAAAGCTTTGCAGCGCGGGCTTAAACTGGGCCAGCGCGTTCGTTGCCAGCTCGTCCAGGCCGCCCTGCTCACCCAGGCCGTCCAGCTTCTCCACAAGTCCTTCCAGCATTTCGACGGTTTTCGCGTCCAGGCCCAGCGCTTTTCCCAGCTCCTTGGCCTTGGGGGCGATCATCTGCTTCAACTTATCCAAAAAACCCATTTGTTATGCTCCTTCCCATGTCAGGTTTTGACCCTTCCATTATATGGTGAGAGCGTCGACAATGCAATACCCTAGGGTAAGGATTCACACAAGATTCATCAAGTTTTCACATTTTCTAACGTTCCAGCGTGGCGTGCATGCCCGGCCATATACCCTCTGGCGCGTCAAAGTCCAGATACACGGTATAGCGACTCACGTCCTCAGCCGTGCCCAGGGGGCTGACCGCCGTCACCCTCGCTTCCACGTCAGGCATATCCAGCTCCTCAAAGCGTACGGTCATTTCATCGCCCGTCTGAATCAGGCGCGTGTCGCCCTCCTCCGCCTGGGCCTTTAGCTGGTAACGCCCGGCGGGAATCGCCGTGAGCAGCGCCTGGCCCTTCTGCACGCTTGCGCCCTGCTGCACATGCACCGCCGTCACAATCAGCTTTTCGGGCGTCTTCACAGCCGTTGCGTCCTGCGCGCCCCGGCGTTCGGGATCCAGGGTATCGGGCACATAGCTGAACAGGTAATCCCCCGCCTTCACAGGGTCGCCCGGCGCTACCGCCACATCCGTCACGGTACCGGAGGCGGTCACGGCGTATGGCGCGACGACGGATAGCTTTGTGCGCGCCAAAAGGGACTTGGAATTGTAATCCGGCTCACGGTAAATTTTCACGTCCTGGTTATATACCAGATCGCCGCCCAGCACCTGCACCGTAAAGGCAGACCCGTCAATGGCGGTAATCACGCCGTCGGCAAAATGCTTTTCGTTGGCCGAGCGCAGATACACCCTCATACCCACGCGCAAATCGCGGTTTTCAACGGTGTTATAGCCGGTGCGGGTTGTGGCCTGCGCCTCATAGCGCTCGGCATGCTCCAGGTACAGCGCCGCGCCGTAGCGGCTGACCGCCGCGTCCGCGATATCGCCCGCCTTCACGTATACGTCCGCCACGGTTCCGTCCACATCCGCGTACACGCGGATGGGCTCCACCGAAAACACCGCTTGGCCCGCCTCCAGCACATCGCCCTCGCGCACGTCAAAGGCGGCCAGCTCGCCGCTGGCGGGCGCTTTGAGAGCCACGGGGGTAAGCCCCTCCACGGTAGCGGTCAAAATAAGCGCCTCGCCGCCGCTTTCCGCCAGGGCTACCGGCGTCGCGGCCAGCATCAGCCCCAGCGCCGCACAAATCATTCGCTTCATCAAGGAAAACGCCTCCTTCTTACATGCTTCGTAACGCATCGATGGGGTTGAGGTTGCTGGCCTTGCGCGCCGGGGCCCAGCCAAACACCACGCCAACCGCCAGCGAGAAGCTCACGCCCAGCGCAATCGCCCCGGGCGAAAGCACAAAGGCAATATCCATTACATTGGCCAGCAGCATGCTCACCAGCAGGCCCAAAACAACGCCTATAAAGCCGCCCAGCAGCGACAGGATCACGCTCTCCATCAAAAACTGCATCTGTATGCTGCGGGGCCGCGCGCCCAGGGCCTTGCGCAGGCCAATTTCGCTGGTGCGCTCCGTCACGGATACCAGCATCATGTTCATAATGCCAATGCCGCCTACCAGCAGCGCGATGCTCGCAATGCCCACAAGCAGGTTGGTCATCAGGCCCATCATGGTATCCATCACGCTTAGCAGGCTTTCCATGTTAATCACGCGGTAGCTGTCGTCCTTATAGTTAAAGGCCCTGTCCAGCTGGCCCTCCAGCGCGTCCACCACGCTGCTGGTCGCATCGGTGTCATCCACGTATACCTCAAGGGAGGTTACGCCCTTCACGCCAAACAGCCGCATGTAGGTGGTATAGGGCATAATCAGCTTGCCGTTTTCATCCCCGGCTTGCATCTGGCTCATTACGTCGTCCACGTCCGCGTCGGCCAGCACGCCCACGATGGTAAAGCGCGTGCCCTTCACCAGCAGCGTCTGCCCAATGGGATCGACGCCGGAAAACAGCGTCGCCGCCAAATCCGTATCAATCAGGCACACGCGGGAGCGGCTGTCCTGATCGGCGGGCACAAGCGGCCTGCCGCGCGAAACCGCGTCGCTTTCGCGGCGAAAGTAGGCAAAGCCGTAGCCCTGCGCCAACACATCCTCCAGCACCGTGCCCGCGTGCGCCACATGCAGCTCCGTGGACAGCGTGGGCGAAATGCCCGCCACGTTTTCCAACGCCTCAATCTGCTTCAAGTCGCTCTCGGTAAGGCCGTTTTTCAGCGGCGTGCCCGTTGCCTGCACGGTCAGCTTGCCGGTGCCCAGGCTTTCAAACTGGGCGGTTACCTCGCCGGTAGCGCTTTCCATAACGGTAATCAGCGCAATAATGGCCATAACGCCGATGATAATGCCCAGAATGGTTAAAAACGAGCGCATCTTATTGCCCCGTATGTTGCTAAGCGACATGCGCAGGCTTTCCTTAAGCATCGTCCGCCACCCCCTCGGACAGCTCGCCGTCCAGTATGCGCACCAGCCGCGAGGCGTTTTGCGCGATGTGGCGGTCATGGGTAATCATGATGATGGTGCGCCCCTCGTCGTGCAGCTCGCCAAACAGCCGCATCACCTGCTGGCCCGTTTTTTGATCCAGCGCGCCGGTAGGCTCGTCGGCCAGGAGGATGGTGGGGTTGGTGGCCAGCGCCCGGGCGATGGCCACGCGCTGCTGCTGGCCGCCGGAAAGCTGGTTGGGCATATGGTACATCTTGCTTTCCAGGCCAACGCGGCTGAGCATTTCAGCCGCGCGCTCGCGCCGCTTCTGCTGGGGCATACCGGCATAGACCAGCGGCAGCTCCACATTGGACAGCGCGTTTTGCCGGGGCAAAAGCTGAAACTGCTGAAAAATAAACCCAATCTCACGGTTGCGGATGCAGGCCAGCTCGTCGGGGCCCAGGGTATCCACGCGCCTGCCATGAAGGATGTATTCGCCGCTTGTGGGCGTATCCAGGCAGCCGATGATGTTCATCAGCGTGCTTTTGCCCGAGCCGCTTGGGCCCAGCACGCTCAGGAACTCGCCCCGCTCGATGCTCAGATCAATGCCGCGCAGAACCGGCGACCACTCGTCACCCATCCAATAGGATTTGGTGACGCCCGTCATTCGAAAAAACGCTCCTTCGGCCATGCTACCTGCTCCCCGCGCCCATCATGCTTTCCCGCATGGCAAAGAAGCGCGCCAAATCGTCGCTCTGGTAATAGATGGTTTCGCCCTCGGCAAGGCCGGAAAGAATCTGGATGTTACGGCCATCGCTCACGCCGGTCTGCACATACACGGCGGCATACTTGCCGTCGCTGTCCCGGCGGTACACGAAGGGCTTGTTATACTCGTCGTAGCTGAGGCTGTCCAGGCTCACGCTTACCGCGCCCGGCGCCTGCTGGTTGAGGATATTCACCTCCACGCTCATGCCGCTGCGCACGCTATCCAGGGCCTCCACCTGCATCTTCACCGCGTAATAGCTCACGCCGCCCTCAGTGGTGGCGTTACGGGCGATTTCCGTTACCGTGCCGGTTACGGTGCGGTCCAGCGCGTTCACATACACGTCGCCCTGCTTACCCACCTCCACGGCATCGATATCGTACTCATCCACATCCACGCTTACCTCCAGCGCCTCGTAATCCACGATGCGCGCGATCTGGCTTCCCGGCTGAAGCGCGTCGTCCGTTTCAGCAAAGAGGGTTTCCACCGTGCCGGTATAGGCGGCGTACACGCGCGTGCCGTCCGTGCCGCGCAAAAGGGGCGCGCCCTTCTGAACCGTATCGCCCTCGGCAACGTACACTTCCTTTACCTTCAGGCTATCCTTGGCGGTTTGAATCTCGTCCGTCACAGGCGTTAAATTGCCCGAAAAGCTATAATACGTCACAATATCGCGCCGCTGTACAACTTCCTCCTCCATCAGGCTTCCGGCCGTTTTTCCGGCGGACCAAACGAACGCGCAAACGGCGATCACCGCCACGGCCAACACAATCCAGGGCCATTTTTTCCGTTTCTTCTTTTGGGGAGATGCGCTATGCATGCTTTCCTTTTCTCCTCCTTCGTTTGGAATGGGTCGATTATAAGCCGGCTAACAATGGGGTGTCAACCCAATTCGCCCCAACTGTCGCCGCGGGCGGCTGATTTTACAGTTTCGCCACAGCTTAGCCACAATTCGGGCGCATTCTTCCAGGCCTATAGTGTATGAAACCAGCGGCCTTTTCAAACGCTTTTTTGAAACAACCCGGTCTTTGCAGGCTCACGGCGTAAAAAAGCGCCCGATGGCAAGCTGCCATCGGGTTTTGCGCACCGGGCCTGGGCGTTTTCTACGCCACAAAGGTTAAAAAGTATTCCACCGAATCCTGCAAGGCGGCGAAGCACGCCTGGATGATATTGGAG
Source organism: Clostridiales bacterium (assembly GCA_022769795.1). GTDB lineage: Bacteria > Bacillota > Clostridia > Christensenellales > Aristaeellaceae > Limiplasma. The sequence goes on along the minus strand of JALEIQ010000171.1, from coordinate 6,715 downwards.
CTTACGCCGGTGGTCGTCCACACGCTAGCCCCGTCCGTGCTTTCAATCAGCACGCGCACAACGCTGGCCGTGCCGCCGCTGTTGATTACGCGCACCTTAAAATCGCGCAAATGCATACGCTCCACCTCGGGATAAAACACCAGCAGCGCCTTGCGCAGGGCCAGATCCAGCGCGTTCACAGGGCCGTCGCCCTCGGCGGCGTTAATCTCCTCGCGCCCGTCCACGCTCAGCTTGATATACGCCTGCGCGCTGCGCTCATCGCGCGGGTTCCCGGAAAGCACGTGGAAATCCCGCACCTCAAAATACTGCTTGCGCATGCCCAGCGTTTCCAGCGCCATCAAATCAAAGCTGCCGTCCGCGCTCTCGTAGGCGAAGCCGCGCAGCTCGCGGCGCTTGAGGCGCTCGGTCACGCGCTTCACGCGCGGGTCGTCGCGCTCAACATCCGGCAAAAGGCGCTTGAGCCGTGCGTACACACCCGTGCGGCCCACCTGGTCGCTAAGCAGCAGGCGGCGTGAATTGCCCACCGCCTCGGGCGAGATATGCTCAAAGCTGGCCGCGTCCTTCATTACGCCGTCGATATGCATGCCGCCCTTATGCGCGAACGCGCTGTACCCCACAAACGGCGCGCGGCGGTTGGGCGTAAGGTTCATGATTTCCAAAATTTCGCGCGCGGTTTGGGTAAGCGTGCGCAGGTTTTCCTCCGGCAGGATGGAATAGCCCATTTTAAGCTGCAAAACGCCCAACAGCGTGCTTAAATTGGCGTTGCCGCAGCGCTCGCCCACACCGGCCACCGTGGCCTGCGCCATGCTCGCGCCCGCGTCGATACAGGCGATGCTGCCCGCAACCGCCAGGCCCAAATCATCATGACAGTGGATGCCCACGCGCGCGCCGCCAAGCGCGGCCAGCACCTCGCTGGTGCGGGCGCGCAGGGCCTCGGGCAGCGCGCCGCCCTTGGTATCGCACAAAACCAGCACGTCCGCGCCGCCGCGCAGCGCCGCCTGAAGCGCCCGCATGGCGTACTCCCGGTCGTAATCCGCGCCGTCAAAGAAGTGCTCGGCGTCAAACAGCACGCGCCGCCCCTTTCCCGTCAGGTAGGCCACGCTTTGCTCAATCATGCGCAGGTTTTCCTCCGCGGGTACGCGCAGCACGTCGCGCACCTGGCGCAGATCCGCCTTTCCAAAAATGGACACCACCGGCTGCTCCGTGGCCAGCAGCGCGTTCAGCCCCGCGTCCGCCTCGGGCTGCGCACCCGCGCGGCAGGTGCTGCCAAAGGGCACCAGCTTGGCCTGCGTAAGGAACGGCGCTTTGCGCGCCTCCTCAAAAAACGCCTCGTCCTTGGGGTTGCCGGTGGGGTTGCCTCCCTCGATCAGGGGCACGCCCAGCCTATCCAGCGCCAGGGCGATTTTGCGTTTGTCCGACAGGGAATGCTCCACGCCCTCGCCCTGCGCGCCGTCGCGCAGCGTGGTATCCAACAGCTCCACAGTATGCACGGCTTGTTCCTCCTTAGCGGTTGGCGGCGGCATACGCCACGTTATGCACCAGCCTGCGCACGCGGTAAATATCCAGGCTATCGCGCGAGGGACAGATGCGGTTGGTAAGCAAAATCACATACAGCCCCGTGGTTGGATCCAGCGTGAAGCTTACGCCGGTAAAGCCCGTGTGACCCACGGTTTCCGCCGGAAACAGGTCGCCGATATAGCCGTTATCGTACCTGGGCAGGTAAAACGACAGGCCGCGCCCCTGCGCCATGCCCGGCGTATGGTTGCGCATCGCCAGGTTTACCGTGGCGGGGCACAGGTAGCGCGCGCCGTCCGGCAGCTGGCCCCGCGCGCAGAGCATTTGCATGAACAGGGCCAAATCATCCATGTTGGTAAATACGCCCGCGTTGCCGCTTACGCCGCCCAGGAAGCGGGCGTTTTCATCATGCACCACGCCCTGAAGACAGCGCCCGTCATCCTGCATCTCGGTGGCGGCAATGTTGCCGTCAACGGGCAGATATCCGGTGGACTGCATCTTCAGCGGCCAAAACACCTCCTGCATGGCCAGCTCCTTCAGCTCCATACCGTACAGGCATTCCAGAAGCTGCCCCAGCAGGATATACCCCGCGCAGCAGTACTGCACCCGTTTGCCCGGCGGCGCGGCCAGCGGCACGTTAAGCAGCAGTTCCGCGCTGTGCTCCGGCGTTTGCGCCATCTCCCACAGATGGATGCCCGTGGGAAAGCCCGCCGTGTGCGTCAAAATTTGCGCAATGGTGATATCACGCTTATCCGACGGCGCGTCCAGGAAGGTGCCCAGCCTATCCCACAGGCACAGCCTGCCGCTTTCCATGGCGCGCAGCGTGAGCATGCCCACCACCAGCGGCTTGGTGATGGAAGCCGCGTCGTAGCGCGTATGCTCGTTGGTAACGGGCGCGTCGTCGTCGATGGACAGCCGTCCAAACGCCCGGCGGTGCAGCACCCGCTCGTTACGGCCCACCAGCAGGCAGGCCGACGTAAACGCCCCCGTTTCAATACCGCGTACAATCACCTGATCCGCGAGCGAAAAATCCGGCGCGCTACGCATACAATTCCTCCTCCCCCAGGGGGTGACCCCCTGGACCCCCGGACTGCGCGCCTATGGCGCGCAGAGGTTGGGTGCAAGTGTTTGGTGTTGCAACTAAGACCGCCGGAGGGCGGAAGGCCCTCCGGCTCGCTTGGACGGCATGCCAGCCAAGCTGCCTGGGTGGGAGGCGGCCCGCCGTTGGGCGGGCTGCGCCTCCTGGGGCATTTTTTGCGATAGCATCGCGTGTGCGGGACAATGCCAGCCAAGCTACCTGGCCGGGAGGGCGGCCCTTCGGGCCACGCCTCCTGGGGCATTTTCTTTGCGCTCGTTTCGCGTGCGCGGGGTGAGGCCGATGGTGCTTGAGCGGCAACCAGCCCGCTCCGCTAGGGCCAGAGGGGCCAGGGGGGATTTCGATTTCCCCCCTTAGTTGCCCTCCCCTAACCCCCTTGAAACAACCAGGGGTAAACCCCTGGACCCCCGCCAGGCGAGGCTTGAGGGCATAAAGCCCTGCGCGCGCAAGGCAAATCTCAAAGTCCAAAGCCCCCCGCCACCCCAACCCGCGCCCGCAAGGCCAAACTCCTAAACCCGGAGCCAGACGCACAAGAGCGGCAATAGCAAGCGCAGGCAAAAACCCCCGCCGGTTTTGGGCGCGGATCAGGACGCACACCGCACAAAACCAGCTCCCAAGGTAAGCCCAACTCCCGGACAAAGAGCGCCGATTGTGCGTCCCCGCGCCCAAAACCGGCATTTAGGGGTTTTTGCCGGAGTCTGCGTGCCGCCGCTTTCTGCCTACTCTTTCCAGAAAGAGTAGGCGCAGGGTGTGGGGGCGCGTAGCCCCCACCCTGTTTCGCGGAACCGCTTCCGCAAAGGACGCAGTCCCAAGCCCCGCGGAGGCCACCCCGCAAAAAGGGCGAAGCCCCAAAGCCCCGGCGGGCGGCCAGCCCGCAAAAAAGGCGAAGCCCCCTGCCCCTCTACTCCCGCGGTTGTTCAAACCGCAAAAAAGCAACCCCATCCGCGCCTTGCAGGCGCTTTACCAGCCTGCGCTTGGCATTCACCGCAACCTTGTGGCCGCAAAGCGTCAGCATGGGCAAATCGCCCGCGCTGTCGCCATAGGCCCAGGAAGCGGCGTAATCCACCATCTCGCCCCGGGCGGCCAGGTATTCGGCCAGGCGCAGCGGCTTTTGCACGCCGCGGCAGTTCTCGCCAAACAACAGGCCCGTGTAAACGCCGTCCTCCACGTCCATCCGCGTGGCGATCACCGCCGAAATGGGCAGCACCCGCTTGAGCGGCTCCAGATAAAACGCCGGAGAGGCGGAAATCAGCAAAACCTCGGCCCCCTCCGCGCTGCGCCGCCGCATCTCCCGCACGCCATCGGGATACAGGGCGGGCACAAGCACCTCGTGGCAAAAGCCCTCCGCCAGGGCGGCGACCTCCTTTTCGCCGCGCCCCTTGAGAAAGGCCAGGCTCCGCCGCTTGGCCTCCTCCGCCGTAAGCAGGCGCAGGCCGTACAGCGCCGCGCACAGCCCCGCGCGCACAAGCCCCCCGGCGCTCACGAGGCCGCGCATATGCGCATAGCGCAAAAACCTGACGATGGAATCGCCGCGTATCAGCGTACCGTCAAAATCAAAGAGCGCGTAGGGTTTCTGTTCCACAGGGCTCTCCCCTTCCCCAAAAGCTGCGGCGCCTCCGCCCATGTGCGAGTATAGCACGATTTGCCCAAAAGCGCTACCATTCGCTTGCATTCGCGCCGTAGCTGTGATATAAAAACGAAGGATGTTTTTTGAACTCATCTGTAGGGAGGGGCCTATGGGCAAGCTATACACCGTACTGCGCGGCGTGGTACGTATCTTCACCCCAAAAATGACGGCGGACTGGGCCGTGCCCTTCGACGGGCAGCCCAGCGTATTCTGTCCCAACCACGCGGGCGCGTTCGGGCCCATTGACATGTGCGCGCATTTTCCGCTGAGCGATCATTGCCACCCCTGGCTTAACGCCGCCGTGATGGATCCCAAGCAGGTGCCCGCCTATGTGCGCCAGGATTACTGGTGGAGGCCCGGCTGCAAGCTGGAGCCGTTGTATAACGCCACGCTGCCTTATATGGCCGCGGCGGTGCTGCCGCCCGTTTTGCGCAGCGTGCCGGGCGTGCCCGTGTACCACGATATGCAGGTGATTAAAACCTTCCGCAAGAGCATTGAATACCTGCGCCAGGGCGAGCATCTGATTATTTTTCCGCAGCAGCCCTCGGGCTTTCAGTCGCATTACGCGCAGCTCAACAAGGGGTTTTTGCAAATCGCTCCCATGGCGTGGCGCACGCTGGGACTGGCGCTCAAATTCTATCCTGTGCACATTGATTATAAAAAGCGGCGCTTCACCATCGGCGCGCCGGTTGCTTTCGACCCGGAAAAAAAGCTGGCCGAACAGGAGCAGCTCCTGCTGGACGGCATCGCCGCCGGTATTTAGCGCCTTATGACGCGGGCCGCCCGCCGGCCACAGAGATATGCAAAGGGCCTGTCGCAGAAAGGAAAACTGCGGCAGGCCCTTTAACAATCCGCAATAACCGGCGCGGGCTTACACCAGCCTGAAGCCGGTTTCCGCCTGCTTTTCGTGATAGCGGCGAATGAGATTCTGAATGCGGTCGTAGGGATTGAGCAGGTTGCTCAAGCTGCGGTCGTGGTTGAGGCTGGCGATGATATAGGAAATATACTTGCTCAAATCCGCCTCGATGAACCACTCGCGTGCCTGCAATTCAGGCGTGCGGTAGGTAAGGTTCGTGGAGATGATGCGGCTGAGGGTGCCCTCCTCAAACGCGCGGTCAAAGGCCTCCAGGCCGTTTGTGAACAGCGCGAAGGTGGCGGAGGCAAAGATGCGGTTGGCCTTGCGCTTTTTGAGCTCCCGGGCCAAATCCAGAATGCTTTCGCCGGAGGAAAGGATATCGTCGGAAACGAAAACGTCCTTGCCCTCCACGGTATCGCCCAGATATTCGTGAGCGATGATGGGATTGCGGCCGTTCACCACCCGGGTGTAATCGCGGCGCTTATAGAACATGCCCATATCGATGCCAAGCACCGAGCTGTAGAAAATGTTGCGGTTGAGCGCGCCTTCGTCCGGGCTGACGATCATCATGTGGTCGCGGTCAATTTGCAGGTCGCATTCCTTGCGGAACAGGGCCTTCAAAATTTGATAGCTGGGCATTACGCTTTCGAAGCTGCCCAGGGGGATGGCGTTTTGCACGCGCGGGTCGTGCGCGTCGAAGGTGATGATATTGCTCACGCCCATGCGCTCCAGTTCCTGAAGCATGAGAGCGCAGTCCAGGCTTTCGCGGCTGGAGCGGCGGTGCTGGCGGCCTTCGTAGAGCAGCGGCATAATCACGTTGATGCGCTTGGCCTTGCCGCCGATGGCCGCGATAATGCGCTTCAAATCCTGGTAATGATCATCCGGGGACATGGGAACCGGATGGCCGTACATTTTGTAGGTTACGTTGTACGCGCCGATATCGCACAGGATGTAGATATCGTAGCCGCGCACGGTGCTTTTTATCATGCCCTTGCCTTCGCCCGTGCCAAAGCGGGGGCAGGCGGCCTCAATCAGGAAGTCGGTACGGTTTACGCCCATTTGCGCGTATAGCGGGGTATCCTCCAGCGCTTCCTGCTGCTCGTACCATCGCATCAGGTATGCATTGATTTTTTGGCCCAGCTCCTCGCAGCCGGGCATGGCGATGATTCCCAGGGGTGCGAAGGGAACGGTCAAAAGATCGTTATTCCAGGTACTCACAAAATCCGTCACAAGCATGCTCCTTCTCAGGTCGCAGGTTTTTTGAGGGATCCATAGCGGTAATAGTATACCAAAAATCTGCTGGCATGAAAAGGTGCTTTTTTTGAAAAAGCAAACATTTTGTCGGATTTTATAAAAAAACTCCATATCCGTTTCTAGGCTGTTTGCCCGCTTTGGCGCATAGAATGCGAAAAAGCACATCAAAAAAACGGGAGGACGGCGCATGAACGGGTGGGCGGCAGGCTTTTGCGCGGCGGCGTTGCTTTTGTTTTCCCCGGAGGCGATGGCGGCGGCCTCCCAGGCGGCGGAGGTGTTTGTCAGGGGCGTGATGCCCGCGCTGTTTCCCATGATGGTTTTGGGAAAGCTGATGCGTTTGCCCCAAAAGGACGAACATTCCTTCCCG